>JAFPUE010000018.1 GCA_017395555.1 Ruminiclostridium sp.
TACGACGGCGCGGATATGCTGGAATATCTGAAACGAAACGCCGGAAAGCTCGTACTTATCGATGGCGAAAAGGCGATGACCGAGATAGGCTCGCCGAAGGTGCTGAACATGGTCATGCTCGGCGCGGCGGTAGCTACGGGGCTTCTGCCGTTTACGCTCGAAGAGATAGAGCAGACGATGAAAGCAACGGTAAAGCCGCAGTTTGCCGAACTGAACAGCAAGGCGCTGAGATATGAGGGCTGACGCGATATGGAGTACAGAAAAGCGACAAAGGACGACATAGAGCTGCTGATGTCACTGCGGGAAGAAATGCTGCGGATAGTAAACGGGCTGCCCGAAGATCACAGGTTTTCGGACGTGATGACAGAGAACAGCAGACGGTACTTTCTCGAAGGCGATCAGACTACGGTCATAGCGCTTGATAACGGGAAAGCCGCGGCGTGCGCCAGCATTTCGTACATTGAAGTCATGCCGACATTCTCGCACCCGACGGGAAAGCGCGCACACCTGATGAATGTTTACACAAATGCCGCGTACCGCAGGCAGGGCATCGCGCGAAAGCTCGTGACAATGCTCATTGACGAAGCAAAGGAACGGGGCGTGACCGAGATCGGGCTTGACGCTACCGACTCGGGGAGACCGCTTTACGAGGCGCTCGGATTCCGCGCTTCCGGTGAATATATGACGCTTACAATAAACTGAAAGGACATAAAAACAATGCAGATCACAGAAAAACAGCTTGAACAGGTAAATGACCGTATCAAGGCGCTCGTTAGCGCGGGCAGCTTCTACGGCAAAAAGCTCAGGGACGCGGGTATCACCGAGGTAAAGACGGCGGAGGACTTCTTAAAGCTGCCGTTCTCGGAGAAGAAGGATCTCCGCGACGCGTATCCGCTCGGACTTATGACCGCACCCGAGGAAAAGATCGTGCGAATACACTCCTCGTCCGGCACAACGGGAACGCCGGTAATAATCCCCTATACCGCGAAGGACGTTGACGACTGGGCGACGATGTTCGCGCGATGCTATGAGTTTGCGGGAATAACGAACAAGGATCGTATCCAGATCACTCCCGGCTACGGTCTGTGGACAGCGGGAATAGGCTTCCAGGCAGGCTGTGAAAAGCTCGGCGCAATGGCTGTTCCTATGGGTCCCGGCAACACCGACAAGCAGATCGAGATGATGATAGCGCTCGAAACCACGGTTATTTGCGCAACATCGTCGTATGCGCTGCTGCTCGCGGAGGAGATACAGAAGCGAGGGATCCGCGACAAGATCAAGCTGAAAAAGGGCGTTATCGGCTCCGAGCGCTGGAGCAAGAAAATGCGCGACAGAATATCCACCGAGCTCGGCATTGAGCTGTACGACATCTACGGACTTACCGAGATATACGGCCCCGGCATAGGCATAAACTGCACCAAGGAAGAGGGTATGCACTATTGGGATGATTTCATTTACATCGAGATAATTGACCCCAAGACCGGCGAACCCGTTCCGGACGGCGAGCAGGGCGAGATCGTAATAACCACGCTCGTTAAGGAGGGCGCACCGCTTATCCGCTACCGCACACATGACCTCTCCCGCATTATCCCCGAACCGTGCAGCTGCGGCAGCCGCTTCCCGCGCCTCGATATGATAATGGGCAGAACGGACGATATGATGAAGATAAAGGGCGTTAACGTGTTCCCGAGCCAGATAGAGGAAGTGCTCGGCATGTTCCCGGAGATCTCCAGCGAGTACCAGATACGCATATCCCATCTCGACGGCAAGGACACGATGCGTATATACGTCGAGACGACCGGTGATGTGAACTTCGACGATCTCTCAAAGCGTATCGCCGAAAAAGTCAAGAGCCGCATAGGCTTCACCCCGATAGTCAAGGCTGTCGAGATCGGCGTGCTTCCGAGGAGCATGAAAAAAACCGCCCGTGTTATAGACGAACGGTTCAACGAAGATTGAGACTTTATCTTAACTGTCAGCGGGGAACGCCCCGCGGCGTTATGCGTAGCGACATTCTTCTATCGTCCGGTACAGCACCACGGTCAGACGGTTTCTTCTTTTTGCTGATAATGAATTATCCGATTTCTCTGAAATTTGTATTAAAAAACATCGCATACCCGAACAATGGATATGCGATGTTGTTTTAGTGTATGCGTTTTTTCAGCGTAAAGATATTTTCGCCGTTCTTATGCTCGTAAATGACCTCGTCCATGCTTTTCTTGACCATGTAGATGCCAAGCCCGCCTATCGGTCTTTCCTTGGCGGAAAGCGTAATATCGGGGTCTTCCTTCGCAAGAGGATCATACGGCATACCGCTGTCGGCAAACGAAATGACAACGGAAAGCGGGTCGCCCTCAAAATCCACGGTTATGCGGGCATTCCCGACTTTGTCACCGTAGGCATAATGCGCGATGTTGACGAATATTTCTTCAACTGCGATATCTATCTGCATCTGCGGTTTCATACCGCATTCGCGTTCCTCAAGAAGAACATCTACGAAACCGAGCACTTCGCGAAGATTATCGGTTCTGGCTTCAATATTCAGTTTCTTCATAGACATCTCTCCCGCCGCACGGCAAACATACCGGTGCGCACCGCACATCTGAGCGCACGGTATCACACTCAAAAGCTGCCGTTATTGATCATTCAATATTGAGGATATCAACAAATCCCGTAACGTCGAAGATCTCCATGATCGTCTCATTTGCACCGGTGATCGTCATTTCACCCTGCTTGTTCATGGTCTTCTGCGCGGAAAGAAGAACTCTCAGTCCCGCAGAGGATATGTACTCAAGTGCCTTCAGGTCAAAAACAAGGCTTGTAACGCCGTTAAGAGCGGTCTTGAGCTCGGTCTCCAGCTCCGGAGCTGTAGTCGTGTCAAGTCTTCCTTCAAGTACTATTGTGAGCTTTTCGCCTTCAAGATTCTTATTGATAGTCATAATTGTTAATTCCTTTCTTGTGAGATGATGATGCAAGCCGCATCCCCAATATTATTATAATATAAAAATGCGGAATTGTCAACAAAAAATTTTTTGAGGTCACGCCGGTCAGGTCATAGTATCGAATACGGAGGTATATCCCGCTTCATAGCGCATTATCTGCGTAGCGTCCTTCGGGGTTAGAGTGCTGTTGCCAAGCACCTTTGCCACAAAGAGGATATATTCGTCAACTCTGCCGTTCACGTCCTTGATAACGGAGGGCAGTCCCGCGTCATAACGGAGTATCTGCGTCGCGTCCTTCGAGTCAACGAAGGTATCTCCGTTCACATCGCCGTAGCGGTATATCACCATATCGTTCACTACCGGAGTCGACGATGCCGTCACGGTGTATTCTCTCGGAGCACAGCGCGGCATTGATGCACGCACTCTGTATGTCTGCCCGGAAGCCGCCTTGTTGAACGCATAGGTGCCGTCCGCAGAGGTAACGGAATCTACGACATTGCCGTAGCTGTCTATGAGCTGAACTGTTACCATCCCCTTGTTGTCGCCGTAGCCGGTGACCCTGCCCCTTATCGGGTTGGAGCTGACATTTATCTGAACGTTCTTTGAATCCGGCTCCCAGAGCTCTATACTCTCCCTGCCGCCGTCGGTGACATAGGAGATGCTGTGCTTGGTAATAGTGATGTTATAGCTTCCCGCCTGTGCGGAGCTCTTCACCCTCATCTCTGCGGAGAGACGTATGCTCTTGCTGAGATCAATGGAATGTGCGGCGTTCGTTGCGGACAGGCTCAGGAAACCGTTGCCGTTGTTTGCCATGCCTCCGCTTATGACATTACCCACATACCTGCTGTCGGTCGGGTCGTTGGAGTACCACGAGACCACCTCGAACACGGACGGGTCGAACGTTGCTCTGAACGACACCGTGTCGGCGTTGTGGCGCAGAGCGGGAATGTCGAAATACACCGTGAATGTGCCGGACGGCGATATCTCGGTTGCCGACGCGGAAACGCCGCCCATGGTCAGAGCCGCTCCGGAGTACGGGTCATCGTCGGATTGTGAGCCGATGAAATGTATCTCCGCGTCCGCGTCAAGACCGAGATAATCCTTTATCTCCGTGTCTGAACGCTTTCCGTACATTGCGAAAAAGCCGTACCATTCCGCACGCGTGCCCTTGAAAAATACGTCGGAAAGCGACTCATTGTAAGCAAAAGCCTTTGCTCCGAGCGAAAGGATACCCGAGGGGATCACCACGCTTTCAAGGTCATCGCAGCCGGTCACGGCGTACTGCCCTATCATCTCGATATCGGCAGGCAGCGAGAGTATCGTAAGTCCCGTGCCGGAAAGCGAAGCGGAGCCTATCGACTTCACGCTGTTCGGGATATACAGGCTTTTCAGAGCCGTGCAGAAGGCGAACGCGTCGTCGCCGACAGTAGTCACCGTTGCCGGTATCGACACATTTGTAACGCTTTGCAGACCATAGAAGGCGTAGCTGCCTATCGAGGTCACGCCGCTTTCGATCACGATTTTCTTTATAAGAGATTTGTAGGGGGTGTTGTAAAGCGGTGTGGTCCTTGAATCGTAATTCTCCATTGCTCCGTAGCCGCTCAATGTGAGAGTGCCGCTTTCGTCGAGCGTCCAGCTCACGTTCGCACTTACTCCGGAGTACAGCACCGCTTCCGCACCGGCATTTATCCCGAGATATGCGGTATCGGCGATCCTGCCGGCGGGAAATGCTCCGAGCGCCATACACACTGCGGCAAGGCACGCCGCTGTCTTTGCGGCTGTTTTCATTATCTTCATACAGTTATCCTCCCGTATAGCTTATACCAATCTGTCGAAGTATGACGGCAGACCCGCGTCGTAGCGCAGTATCTGTGTCGCGTCCTTCGAGGACGGCTTTCCTCTGCCCGTTATATCCGCCACCGTCAGCAGATATTCGTCTACGATGCCGTCAGAACCCCGCAGTACCGATGGCAGTCCCGCCTCATAGCGGAGTATCTGTGTTGCGTCCTTCGCATCTACCAGCGTGTCGCCGTTCACGTCTCCGTACCTACGGATAACCAGATCGACGTTTACGACAGAATCGTCTTCCGCCGTGAATGTCACCGTTCTCGGCAGACATCGCGGCATTGATGCACGCACGGAGTATTCCTTACCGGAGTCAAGTCCGCAGAACATATAGCTGCCGTCCGACGATACCATGCTGTCGAGCGCATTTCCGGCAGAGTCGAGAAGCGTGAGCGTTATCCTGCCCTCATTGTTTCCGTAGCCGGTGACTTTACCGTAGACCGGGTTTACCGATACGGAAAGCGTAAGCTCCGTAACCTCCGGCTCCCAGAAATGATCGTATCTGTAATTGCCCGCATCGTATCTGCAAACATCAGACTTCGTGAGATATATTTTGTGATCTCCCGCGGAAGCCCCGCTCTTTACTCTCATTTTCGCCGTGAGAAGTATTCCCCTGCTCAGATCAATGCACGCGGTTGTGTTCGATGCGGCAAGCGTTATTGAATTGCCGTAAGGCGGCGGATTTACCCACGCGCCGCTTATTATATCCTTTATATATGATGTCGAACTCGGCTCGTTGGAATACCACGACACCAGCTCAAACGCGTCCGGATCGAAATTGGCGTTGATAGAAATTGTATCAGCCTTGTTTGCGGAGGGCGGGATAAAGAAGTTCAGATCGAATTCCTCACCGGGAACAAGCGCTGTCTTTGCCGTGTTCAGACCGCTGTCGAAATCTGCAAACGGCTGCGGCACCGAGAAGCGCACTTCAACGCCCGAGCCGATACCGAGATGTGAACGGACGCCCGCCTCCGTGTTTATATCAAGCGGCTTGAAACGCGCATACCATTCGCTTTCCGTACCGCTGTAATAGATTGTTTCAAGCTCGGCATCATCCGCAAACATTCCGTACCCGAACGAGGTCACGGACGTTGGGATATCCACCGTTTCAAGCAGCCCGCAGCCCGAGAACGCGTACTTTCCGACCGTTTTCAGCGAACCGGGCAGCACCAGCGCGTACAGCAGGTCACAGCCTGAAAATGCGCGTTCGCCGATAGTTGTAAGCGTTGCGGGAAGGCTGATAAATTCAAGCACGGAACAGGAGCGGAAAGCACCGTCCGAGATAGTTACCACGCCCTCCGGAAGCTCGGCATTTACAAGAGAAGTACAGTACGCAAACGCATTGCTGCCTATGTATTTCACCTTATCAGGTATATCAACTTCGGTTATCCCGGAGTACGCGAACGCGTTTTCCGGGATCGCTGTAATACTCGCAGGCAGTGTCACACGCGAAGCTCCGCAGGAACGGAACGCACCCTCGCCTATTGAAGTCACGCCGCCCGGTATCACGATAGTCTCTATGCCGTTTGAAGCACCGGTATTGTAGAACGCCTCGCTGCCTATCGACACGAGCGTTCCGGGAAGACTTACGCTCTCGACGTAAAGAAGATCCGCAAAAGCGGAAACGCCTATGCCCGTAACGCCGCTCTCGATAACTATACGCGTTATCTTGTTGCGCAGCGCCTTCCAGCGGGTCTCCGGCTCGTCATACATATCCCCCGTACCTCTTATCGTGAGCGTTCCCGCGTCGTCAAGCGTCCAGGTGAGATTCTCGCCGCAGGTACCGGCGCTTTCCGCTCCGGCAATTATCCCGAGAAACGGCAGCCCCGTACCGTTTCCGGAAGCGCACGGGAGCGCGAGCATCATGCTTATTGCCGCTCCTACCGCCGCGGCACGCCTTACGGCACCGCTTTTATTCCGTCTCGTCATCGTCTTCTCCTCCGTGATCCTTCTTCGCTCTCTTCCTCTTTCCGTTCTTCTTCGCAAGTACCACACAGCCCACAAGAGCCGCCGGTATCAGCACAGCCGCGGCTACTCCGGTAGCCGGATTTATCGGGCGTCCGGCATTTGCCGTGCCACTGTCGGAAATTATCACGGGCTCCGGGTAATACTCGTTCACCGTGTCTATTATCATATACGGCGAGAATGCGTTCGCGCGGAAGCAGATCTTCGCCGTGCCGTCTTCTATCGTTATATTGCTTGCGATAAGTCTCGGGAAACCGTCCTCGATATGATAGACCTTCAGCGCCTCCGGAGAGGTCTTCATTCTGTCCGGCAGCGGCATTGCAAGCTCGATATATCCGTCTCCGAGCGAGGTCAGCGTCTTTCCGGTGTCCGTCTCACGAAGCGTGATATCGAAGGAATACCTGTCGTGGCTGTCAAAGCCGAGGCTCTTTGCGGCAAGCTCCGCGTCGGAGCCGTAAGGATCGGTGTTTCTCAGCTCCACCGTCGTGTCATTTTCAAAGAAATATGATTTTGTGGAAAGTCGTATGTTTCCCGCCGAAAGTCCCGTGAGCCGGGAATCGAGCGTTATCTTCGCGTCGGATGCGGGCTGCGGGAAGTAGGGCTCGTCCTCCTCGTCGGCGTAGTCCGGCTCCTCCGTTTCGTAATGCTCGTCATCGTCATCTATCGGCACAACATCGTCATCGTCTAAAAACTCGTCGTCAATTCCGTATTCGTCTTCAACAGGCTCGTCATATCCGTCAACGATGTCGTCATCCGGGTCATATACCTCCTCCGTCTCATCTTCAACACTGCGGTCATCGCGGGAAGAACCGCCCGAGGAAGACCCGTTCACACGCACTCTCGCACTGAAACTCGACGGGTACCACAGCTCGGCATACTCATAGCCGTTGTCCTTGACATAGGATATGCTGGATGTGACCAGCCTTATATCGTAGCTGCCGGAGGGCGCGTTCCTCTTTACGACAGCCTCCGCGCTGAGGTGCATACCGCCGCTGAGGTTAATCACCCTCTGTACATTCGCCGATGTCACCACGATAAACCCGTCGCCGATATTCGATATGCAGTTCGGCACATCGGGATTCCACGAAACCACCTCAAACACATCGGGATCATATTCCGCGCGTATGGAGAGCGTATCGCCGTTTGAGCTGCCCGGTACGTCAATAAATATCGTGAATCTGTCTCCCGGAGCCGCTTCGGTCACCGACGCGCTTATACCGTTGACGGAAGCCGCCGAAGCCGGCAGCGCCAGCAGGCAGATAAGCGCTATAACTGCCGGAAGTATCCGGAAGATACTGATTTTCCTTTTCATAACACCTGTCCTTTTGACAAAATTCGCCTTTGCTGCGGAATTTACGCTTCGCTGTCGTCCTTTCGCACAAAGCTGAACGATCTCACCACCGCGTCGTGCCAGCCCGCCATAAGCGTGCCGCGCTCGTCCTCGCTCATGTCCGGCTCGAATGATACCGCGCCGTCGTCGATAGCCGCGATATCATCCATGCTGCCGAAATACCCGCAGCCCAGCCCCGCGAGGAAGCAAGCGCCGAGTGCAGTTGACTCGACTATCTTCGGGCGCACAACTGTCTTGCCGGAAATATCCGCCTGAAACTGCATCAGAAAATTGTTCGAGCTCGCTCCGCCGTCCGCCTTGACCGCACCGATCTTTCCGGTGTCCTTCTCCATTGCGGTCATAACGTCGCAGACCTGATACGCTATGGATTCGAGAGCCGCGCGCACTATATGCGCTCTGCCCGAGGCTCTTGTCAGCCCGGTAATTACGCCTCTCGCGCCGCTGTCCCAATACGGTGCGCCCAGACCCACGAACGCCGGTACCACATATACCCCGCAGCTGTCCGGCACCGACAAAGCTATGCGCTCCGTCTCCGCAGCCGTCTTTATAATTTCAAGCTCGTCCCGCAGCCACTTTACCACAGCACCCGCGATAAACACCGAGCCTTCGAGCGCATACGTCACCTTGCCGCCGATGCTCCACGCGACAGTGGTCAGCAGACCGCCGGAAGATACAGCGGCTTCGCTGCCCGTATTGACGAGCATGAACGCGCCTGTCCCGTATGTATTCTTAACATCGCCCTTTTCAAAGCAGCGCTGACCGAACAGCGCCGACTGCTGATCTCCCGCGCAGCCGCAGACGGGTATGCTGCCGCCGAAAATCTCCGGTGCGGTATCGCATATATGCCCGGAGGAGTCCACCGCAGCGGGCATCATGCTCTCCGGTATGTCAAGCAGCTTCAGGAGCTCCTTGTCCCATTCAAGTGTATGTATGTTGAACAGCATTGTACGCGAGGCATTTGTCATATCGGTGACGTGCGCCTTCCCGCCGGACAGCTTCCACATCAGCCAGCAGTCCACGGTTCCGAACAGCAGCTCGCCCTTTTCCGCACGCTCTCTCGCGCCCTCAACGTTGTCAAGTATCCATTTTATCTTTGTCGCGCTGAAATACGGGTCAATGAGCAACCCCGTCCTGCTGCGGAACAGCTCGGTATATCCGCGCTCCGTAAGTGTCTCGCATAGCGGCGCTGTACGTCTGCACTGCCACACGATCGCGTTGCAGACGGGCTTGCCGGTGTTTTTATCCCACACTATCGTAGTCTCTCGCTGATTGGTAATGCCTATTGCCGCGATATCAGCCGCGGTAAGCCCGGCCTTTTTCATTGCCGAGCGGCAGACTTCCACCTGCGACTCCCAGATCTCCTCGGGGTCATGCTCGACGTATCCGTTGCCGGGAAAATACTGCTCAAACTCCTTCTGCGCAACGGCAACAACGTTCGCCGCGCGGTCAAAAATGACTGCACGCGACGATGTTGTTCCCTGATCCAGCGACATTATATATTTCATAAACACACCCCGGAAAGAAATTATAATGAATAATGAATAATTGTGGAGCGCCTGCGGCGCATATCTGAATCGTGACGAGACTTAAAGTTTTCTGCCACATTTAAAGCATCGGTACAATTCCATATATTCCATAATATTATACCATAAAAGCTCTGTAAATTCAATACTTGAAGTAAAAAAACCGGCAGCCGAAGCTGCCGGTTTTGTGTGTATCTGTGAAATTATGCCTTGCCAACGGAACCGAAGATCTCCATTTTCTCCTTGACCTTAGCCTTGATAGCCTCAAATCCGGGAGCGAGGAGCTTTCTGGGATCGAAGCCCTTGCCTTCGAGATCCTTGCCTGCCTCGATATACTTTCTTGTAGCTTCCTGGAATACGAGCTGGCACTCGGTATTAACGTTGATCTTTGCAACGCCGAGGGAGATAGCCTTCTTGATCATATCGTCCGGGATTCCCGTACCGCCGTGGAGAACGAGCGGCATATCGCCAACCTTAGCCTTGATAGCTTCAAGTGTCTCGAAGCTGAGTCCGGGCCAGTTTGCGGGATACTTGCCGTGGATATTGCCGATGCCGGCAGCAAGCATTGTAACGCCGAGGTCTGCGATCTTCTTGCACTCCTCGGGATCTGCGCACTCGCCTGCGCCTACAACTCCGTCCTCTTCGCCGCCGATAGCGCCAACCTCTGCCTCAAGGGAGAGACCGAGCACGTCACAGGTGTTAACGAGAGCGGTTGTCTTTGCGAAGTTCTCCTCAAAGGGCAGATGAGAGCCGTCGAACATTATGGAGGAGAAGCCTGCGTTGATACAAGCCTTTGCGCCTTCAAATGTACCGTGATCGAGGTGCAGAGCTACCGGAACGGTGATCCCGAGGCTGTCGATCATACCGTTTACCATGCCCACAACGGTCTTATAGCCGCACATATACTTTCCTGCGCCCTCGGAAACACCGAGGATAACGGGAGAATTCTGCTCCTGCGCGGTGAGGAGTATAGCCTTTGTCCATTCGAGGTTGTTGATGTTGAACTGACCAACGGCGTATTTGCCGTCACGAGCCTTGTTCAGCATATCTTTTGCCGATACTAACATAATATGGGTACTTCCTTTCGTGAAATATTATAGATATATTTTACCACATTCTGCCCGAAATTGCAATACATAATTTGCATTTTGGCGCAATATGTGCTTTCCGGCAGATAATATCGTTACGCAGAGACCTTGAAAAGTAAATAAAAACCCTGTATTTCGTCACGATTCAGATACGCGCGCTTTGCGCGCACCACAATTATTAATTATTCATTATTTTCTGCCCATCATGTCGGTAATGCTGCGGAGACCTTCGATAGTGGCGGTGCGCTTTGTCTGCGCACGGGCGGGAGCTTCAAGCGCAGAGACCTTGTCCGCGAGCTGCCGCAGCACGGACGAAACGCGCTCGTTAAGCTCGTCACGGCATTTTGCGCGGATATTCGCCGACTGCATCAGCAGCAGGAGCCGGGTGTCCTCCGCGCCGAAGCGCTCCGAGAATTCCATGAAGTTGTCCGGCGTTATGCGGTCATCGTGGTGCATTATCATGAACAGAACCTTCTGCGCGGTACGCGTGTCGGCTCCGTATTCCTGCAACGCATCCCCGGCAAGCATGACCCCGCGCTCCGCGTGTCCATAGAAGGTCATATAGTCTCCCCTGTCCGCGGCGCAGTCCGGCTTACCTACCGCGTGCAGCAGCAGCGCGAGCCTTACCTGATAATCCGGGACAGCGTAGCCGACGGCGCGTGCGGTATGCTCATACAGCGTGTATTCCTGATATTCGCTCTTCTGATCTAAGTCTATCTGATCGCGCAGGACAGGGAATATTTTCAGCATTACCTCCCGAAACAGCATCATAGCGTCTCCGGCACGTCTGCCGAGAAGTATGCGCCGGAAATATCTGGCGATCTCCTCCGGCATTATCCGGTCAAGCAGCTCGGCATTGTCGTTCATGTTTTTCAGCGTGTACGGGCTTATCTCCGCTTCCCCGCGCGAGAACTTCTGCATTGCGATGAGGATGCTCTCGGGATTCTCCGCGAATGACGGTATTACGACTTTTTGCGGAGCCTCCCGCTTTCTGCGCTTTTGTGAAGCCTGCGCGAGCTCCATTTCCTCGTACTTTTCCTCGTCTATCGCTTTGAGCACCGTCTTTTCCGGCGTAATGCAGGCAAGCCCGCCGTATGGGTCATATATTCCGGAATCCGGGTTGTAGGCTACCGTTTCGGAGGTGAACGTGCGCCTGCACATATCCTCGTCTATCGTCCGGCAGTATATCGGTCTGCCGCTGCCGTCGATACGCGAGCGGAACGGCGAGACGGATATCCCCATTCCGCCGTTGATTATGATAAGCTCGCCGCGGTCTATCTGATCGGTGCGCACCTTGAATGTCCGCTCAAATATAGCGGCTATGCGGTCCGGCTCGGCATTGCAGACGATATCGAAGTCCATTACACGCTCGCCTATATACATCAGGTAAACGCACTCCCCGACGAGATACGAGGTGTAGTAATGGTCTTTGAGTATCGCCATTATCTCCAGCACCGCCTTCGGGACATTGAGCTTCATCGTGACATCGCCCTTGGGCGTTTCCATTACGCGCTTATCGGCGTTTACGGAAGGCTCTGCCTTATACGGGGCGTTGTTTTCCGGTACGGTATTATCGTTTTCCTTTTTGCTGCTGCCGTCGTCGGGCTTCTTCTTTACGGTACGCCGCAGCGCATAGTAATCATCATAATCGGGCAGCTCACGATCGTCATTCTCCGGCATCTCCGGTATCCTGTACGGATTATCGCCCGCCGTAAGCTTTGGTTTCTTCACGCTGCCGCCGGAGCTTTTTTCAAGCCCGAACCGCCTGTTGTCCTTATATCCGTACTCGTCCTCATCGTCTTCATCAAGAACAAGATCTATCTTTATACCTCTCTGAGCCAAAAAAACACCCCCGTCCCATTCTCAGTTTATCGGTCTGTTTTTTATTCGTGCCAGCCGTCAATTCCGCTGCGTTCGAGAGCGCCGAAAATGCGCTTTGTGAAGCCCCTGTCGGCGCGTTCCCTCTCGGCGAGCCACCGCTTCATATCCTCACGCGCGGTATGCTTGTCCGCGGGACACGGCGACTTCAGCGGGACTATCCCGTTTCGCCGGCAGCATGACAGGATATCCTTTTCCGGTGCGAGTATAAGCGGACGGATAAGATCCTGCGCCCTGTCCGGGTACTGCGTGACCGGCGAGAAGCAGCCTATCCTGCCCTCGTTGAAAAGGCACATCATGAACGTTTCCACAACGTCGTTGAAGTTATGCCCGAGCGCGATCTTATTGCAGCTCATGCTCCGTGCTTCGTCGATCAGCGCCCCGCGCCGCATCTTTGCGCACAGCGAGCACGGATTCGGCTCCTTGCGCACATCGAACACCACCTGCCCGATATCCGTCGGGAGTACACGGTATGGCACGCCGAGCCCTGCGCATATTTCGGAGACCGCGGAAAAGTCGGTGTCGCTGCCGCCGTAGCGCATATCGACGGAGATCGCGGACAGCGTGAAGCTCTGCGGGGAGAAGCGTCTGTACTCCGCGAGAGCGCGCAGCAGCACAAGGCTGTCCTTGCCACCGGAAACGCCCACAGCGATGCTGTCGCCGTCGGATATCATATTGTATTTTTCGCAGGCTTTTCTGATATATCCGAGAATTTTCTGCATTTTACAAACTTCCTGTTGCAATTTATGTGGGGAATGTTGTATAATAGTTAAAGCGAAAGCTCGTCCGCGAGCATTTCCAGCACCCTCGTGTCGCGCTCATTCATTACCGCGAAGCTCCCGGTGCCTTCCTTTTCGCCGTGACTGTGCGTGCGGTTTATCTCCGCGGCTTCACGGGGCGAGATATATTCAAGGGTGAACCGTTCCTCGGCTTCGTAGCCGTCAAGCGATACCTCCGACAGCGTATCGGAAACATCGCAGAAGTAGTAGAAATTCTCCTGCACGAAAATATCCTCGGTCTTTCCCTTCTGTGCGCGGTAAACGTAGCCGTATTCCCTGACAGACTCCGGAATGACACACAGCCCCGTCTCCTCGCGCACCTCGCGGACAAGCGTTTCGACATGGGACTCGCCCTCGTCGATGCCGCCGCCCGGGAATTTGCAATAGTCGTATTTAAGGCTGTGGACAAGCGCGAGCCTGCCGTCACGAATTATAATGCCCCTCACCGACGGACGGGAAAATTTCGTGCCGTCGGGGACGTAATCTTTTTTGTCCATATCAAACAATAATCTCATATATTCACCTCTGCCCGAAAGAAAGGAACATTATGACCGAAAATCAGAATGAAAAAGTGCCGGTAAAGGCAATACTCGCCGCGCTCGATACCGGTGATTACGACGCGGAAGCGTCAATGGACGAGCTTGAAGAGCTCGCAAAGACCGCGAATGCCGAGACCGTCGCGAGAGTGATACAGAAGCGTCCCTCCGCTGACAGCGCCACCGTGCTCGGAGAGGGCAAGATCGACGAGCTCGCGGAGCTTGCGAAAAGCCTTGAAGCGGAGCTTATCGTGTTCGACACAGAGCTTACCGCGAGTGAGATAAGAAACATAGAGGATATCGTCAAGGTGCGCGTGATAGACCGCACAATGCTGATACTCGATATTTTCGCGGCGCGTGCCGTTTCAAACGAGGGCAAGCTGCAAGTCGAGCTCGCACAGCTGAGATACCGTCTGCCGCGGTTAATGGGCATAGGACGCTCGCTTTCAAGGCTGGGCGGCGGTATAGGCACACGCGGACCCGGCGAAAAACAGCTTGAAACGGACCGCCGTCACATACAGCGCCGTATCGAAAAGCTCGAAGGCGATCTCAAAGAGCTCGAAACCCGCCGCAGTTTTTCCCGCAGCCGCCGCAAAAAGGACAATGTGCTCACCGCGGCGATAGTTGGTTACACAAACGCGGGGAAATCCACGCTCCTTAACCGCCTTACCGGTGCCGGAGTGCTCGCCGAGGACAAGCTGTTCGCGACGCTCGATCTGACCTCTCGCGCGATAGAGCTGCCCGACGGCAGGAGCGTCACGCTCATAGACACGGTAGGACTGATACGCCGTCTGCCGCATCATCTGGTAGAGGCGTTCCGCTCTACGCTCGAAGAAGCCGCGAATGCCGATATTATACTGCACGTTGCGGACATTTCTGACCCGGAGGTAAAGGACAAATCGCTGACCGCCGAGAAGCTGCTCGCCGAGCTCGGCTGCGGCGGCATACCCGTTATCGACGTGCTGAACAAGGCTGACACCGTGGATTTCAACATTCCCGAAAACGACACGACGGTCTGCATATCCGCGAAAACGGGCGCGGGCATAGACCGTCTGCTTGAGCTTATAGCAAAGAACCTGCCGGAGAGCGCGAGGAAAATGAAGCTGCTCATTCCGTATGACATGGCGGGCTTCTCCGCAGAGATACGCGCCCTCGGGAAGGTGCTGTCCGAGGAGTACACCGAAAACGGCATACTCACGGAAGCTCTTGTGGACAAAACGCTCATATCAAAGGCGGAGACGTACTCCGTCTGATACACGTCAGCGCTTTATCCCGATGCTTTCAAGGCTGACCTCACAGCCGCCTACCGGACGTATTTTAAGAATATGGCAGCTGCCGTTGCCGAACACCTTTTCGAGCTCCATTTTGAACTCCTTCAGCAGCTCAAACGGCACGAATGCCTGAATAGTACCCGCAAAGCCGCCTCCGTGTACACGCGAGGCGCCTTTTCTTGAAAGGGCGTATTCCGCGACATTGAGTCCTATGCTGAGCCCCTGGTGCTTGACATCGGAGCAGGAATAAACGTTCTGGAGATACTTGTAGGAGGAGTTTCCGCTCTCGTTTATCGAATCGAGGAACGCCTGAAAATCGTTGCGTTTCAGCGCGTTCACGAGCTTATCCACTCTCTTGTTCTCCTCGAAGAAGTGAATAGCGCGCAGCACGGCACGGTCACCGAACTTGTCGCGGAGAATGTTCATATTGAGGATTATGTCATGCTTGCAGATACGGCGCAGGCAGTCAACTGAGAAGTATTCCGCGATCGCGTGCATCTCTGCGGGAATTGCCGCGTAATCCGGAGTAAGATCGGCGTGGTCTCCCTTTGTGTCAACGATACAGAGCGCGTGTCCGAAGCTGTCGAAATCGACATCTACGTTCTCGATTATCGGGCTGTCAACATCCTTGAAGTCTATCGCGACGAAGCCGCCGACGGACGATGCCATCTGATCCATAAGCCCGCTCGGCTTGCCGAAATACTCGTTCTCCGCGTACTTTGCGATCTGCGCGATCTTTACGGGATCCACGGTGCCACCGTTGTAGAGGAACGAATATATCGTGCCGATAAGCACCTCGAACGCCGCGGAGGACGAAAGTCCGGAGCCCTTGATAACGTTCGATGTGGTATATGCCCTGAAGCCGCCAACCGAGAAGCCGCGGTTCTTAAAGCCCTTTGTTACGCCGCGAAGCAGCGCGTTCGCGTTGTTTTTCTCGTCCTCGACAACATCGAGCTCGTTTATGAGTATCCGATTCTCGTCGAAGCCCTCGGATTTAAGTATCGCTACCGGCTCGTCTATCGGCTCAACTACCGCGATTATATCGAGATCGACGCTTGCGGCGAGCACCTTTCCGCAGTTATGATCGGTGTGGTTGCCGCCGACTTCGGTGCGTCCCGGCGCGGAGAATACGCGTATTGCCGCCCCGTCCGACTCAAAGTATTTCTTGTAGTCCTCGATCGCCTTGCCGTAACGCTTTTTCTGATAATCGAGGGACTCCTCCCTGTACAGCTTTTCCAAGCCTGCTATCCTCGGTTTTATTGCCATTTTCTTATCCTTTCCCGGAAACCCGAAATAGATTTTTATTAATTGATAATTATTTATCAGTCGTTTTTTTCGGAATAGAACATATGTTCTTCCCTGCGGCGGTGATAATAAACGCTCATCACCAGCCCGACTGCCGCGTAAAGCGACAGCACCGATGTTCCGCCGGCGCTTATCAGCGGCAGCGGTATGCCGATTACCGGCAGGACGCCGAGATCCATGCCGATATTGATGACGGAATGCGAGAAGAATACCGCGAATACACCCACGCATATAAACCGCCCGAGATTGTCCTTTGACGAGGACGCGACGGACAGTATTTTAAGACACAGCACGGCAAGAACCACGGCGGTCAAGATACAGCCGATAAACCCCAGCGTCATTCCGATATACGAGAAGATAAAGTCCGTGTCAAGCTCCGGAACGTAGGTGTACTTGTCGCTGCCGAAAATGCCGAGCCCGGTTATTTTTCCCGAACCGAGAGCCTTTTTGCCGAGGTACTGCTGCATATAAATGCCGAGTATCTCCTCCTTCTGCATCTCCTCGTCCCAGAGTATCTGTATGCGCTTGATCTGATACGGCTGCATAAGATAGTTCCAGACGAAATATCCTCCGACGGGTACCGCGAGCAGCCCCGCAATGATGTATTTCCACGAAACACCCGCCGCAAACAGCATCGCCACGAATATCGAGACAAACACGAGCGCCGAGCCGTCGTCGCCCTGCTTTATTATTATCGCTGCCGGTACCGCGCCGTGTACACAGAGAAGCAGCATATTCAGCGGTTCGTTCAGCCTTGCGCCGAGCTTGCTGAGGTGCGTCGCGAACGTCATTATGAACGCTATTTTCAACAGCTCCGACGGCTGGAACTGTATGAATCCGAGGTTCAGCCAGCCGATATCATCCGCGCCCTCAACTCCGCGTCCGAGCGGTGTGAACAGCAGCAGCACAAGTATCAGCGCTATCGGGGCATATATCCACCAGACACGCGACAGGAATTTATAGTCTATCGGAGCGATAACAAGCGCACAGAGCATTCCCGCAGCAGTGGAAACGGCGTTTATGCGCCACTGTCTGCCGGTGACCTGTCCGCTGATGTCGTTTGCGTTCATCGTGTACAGCAGAAAAACGCTGAACGCGCTTATGAGCACGCAGAGCAGCAGCAGAGCTTTATCGAGATTTTTCCAGTATTCCGAAATATGTTTAAAGGCTTTGTTCATTACGCTCTTCCCGGGTATCTTCGTTTCTTTTCATATCTATTCTATTATATACCAAAAAAGAGCTTTTTGCAAGATTTTTCATTAATTTGCGGAAAAGTTTCAGTCAACCGTTATTTCGATCTCCGGAACGCCGTAATGTGCAAGTATCTCCGCCGCTTTGCTGTCAATGACCTCTCCCGGCATTACAAGCGGAACGCACGGCGGACACGGCGAGCTTATCCCCGCACAGATATGCCCGGCGGCTTCACTGACCGTGACTCTTGTTTTGCGCGAAAAATACGCGTCCCTCGCGGAAAGCCTTTTCTCCGGCATTATCGCCGGTATCTCACGCACGTTTACAGGCGATATTTTCGGTATATCCCGCAATATGCGCGAAACCGCCGCAAAGTCGCTCTCCGGCTGAACCACAGAGAACAGCATCACGCAGTACCGCCCCGCGCACATCTCACATTCCGCGCCCCGTTCGCGGATAAGCTGCCCGAGCTCTTCACCGGTATATCCCATTGCCGCAGCGTCGATCGTCAAGCGCATATCGTCGCTCTCCCGCAGCGGTATTCCCACTCCGGCAAGCTCCGATTTGAGCGCACGGACACGCTCTGCCGCTTCAAGTGCGCTGTCCCGTTTATCTGCAATATACGCGTTGCACAAGTCAAGACTGTCAAGCATAAGATACGAAGGACTGGAGCTCCCGAACAGCGACATTGCCGCTTTCGCCGCGGCGTGATAACGGCTGTCCGCAAGGTGAAGATATGCGGCTCCGGTAATTGCCGGAAGCGTCTTGTGGGCGCTGTCCGCAGTCATATCCGCACCGAGGACGAGCGGGTGATCTCCGGTGAAAACCTTGTACGCACCGTGCGCGTTGTCGGCGAGCAGCAATACTCCGTGCTTTTTGCAGACCGCCGAAATTGCGGCAATGTCGGACTGCCCGCCGAGGTAATCCACGGAATTTACGAACACCGCCGCTGTGTCGCCGTCTATCGCTTTTTCGACAGCTTCGGGCGAGATATCCGCCCCGAGAAACCTGTCCGGGTATATCCATGTCACATTCAGCCCGAGCAGCACGGCGCTGTTTATCAGGCTTTTATGCGAATATCTGCCGGCCGCGATCGTATGCTTTCCGGTGACGGCGCACGCTGCCGCGAGCATAGCCTGTATAGCGAGCGTCGCGCCCCCGCAGGAATAGCAGGCCTCTGCGGCTCCGAACAGCCACGCGGCATTCCGCTCGCTCTCACGGATAATGCCGGAGCTTTCGTAAAGCTCGT
The DNA here is from genome assembly GCA_017395555.1 of Ruminiclostridium sp. GTDB lineage: Bacteria > Bacillota > Clostridia > Oscillospirales > Ruminococcaceae > Ruminiclostridium_E. Next base: position 18,924 of record JAFPUE010000018.1, read on the forward strand.
CCGCGCCGTTTATCTCGGTTATGTCAAGCGGGTACACAAGCCCCTTTCCGCCCGGCATATGGGCGCGGACAGTGCCGCTCTGTGCGTAATTTACAAGAAAATCATGTATCGGTGTTTGCATTGTACTTCTCCCGAAAAAAGCTCCCCCTCACGGGGGAGCCCTTTTTTTGAATAAAACCATTTTTCCGTATTTCCGGAGCCTTTTCAAGTTCCGTGTTACGGTCATTTCACCGCGGGGTGTACCCCGCCGAGGGACGGGGGCGAGCAGCCCCAGCGCCGCCTGCGTAAGGCAGCGCGTCAGCGCAGATCATGAGCTTGCAGCTTCCTTGATGAGCTGACGGTACGGATCGAGACCGGCTTCAACTACATTGTAGTTTTCTTCGAGCATCTGGATATAGGGCTCGGTACCCTTGAGCGGGTAGTCGAATATATCTATGATCTGCTGCTTTAAGTCGGCACCGAATCCACGGTGGCAATCAAATACGAAGTTGAACTTGGAGGGATCAACCATATCGTCGAATACCTGCATCTGCTGCTCGTCGTAGATCACCTTGAACTTAGCCTTTCTGGGAGTTCCGCACTCGGGGCAGACCTCGTTCTCTTCACCGTATTCGCTGTCATAAGGATGCTTGCACTCCGGGCACTTGATGTAGTAGTAAGGGCCGTCGTACATGAGATCTTCGCGGTTCTTCTGTACTACTTCGGGATCTGTTCTGTAAATGCGAGCCGCGAGGATCCACGCAGCAGCGCCCTGCATATTGGAAGCTCCGGACGGAACAAGATATCCGTAGGAGTCACCGAGGATAGAATATGTGTCGGAGTTGGGGTCACGAGGCATCGGAACGGTGCGGATCTGACCTTCAAGGCCCTTCTTGAACCATGTTTCCTGACCGCAGGTGATAGCCCACTCGGCAGGCATGATGAAGAACATCAGATTATCCCACGAGGAATCGCTGTCGGGGCCGCGCCAATCCGGGAATACGAGCTCTTCACGTCCGAGCTTCTCGGCAAATTCCATTGCTCTCATAACGTTTGCGTTTCTGAGGTTGTTGACAATGTCCGTGCCTGTGAACTCGATAGCAGCTGTACCGGTGGTAGCCGCGAGATGGAGCGCGGAGCTCTCACCCATGGAGATACCTACGTTCTCGGGATCGATAGCCTTCCACTTGAGAAGGATATCCTCGAACTCGTTCCATGTCCACTCGCCGGAGAAGTACAGATCCATAGGATCCTTGCAGCCGGTAGCTTCAACATTCGCCGTGCAGTATGTAATACCGTAGTTCGGAACGAGGTTGGACGGCCAGTAGTAGTGCTTGCCGTTATATGACCACTTCTCCAGAATGTCGCTCATATCCGTCCAGATAGGAGAGTTGATATCGAGCCAGTCGTCCATGGGAGCGAATCTGTTCTGGATAAAGTATCCGGGCATGAATATCCATTCACTTCTGATGATATCCGGGGACTGACCGGAAGCCATAAGCACGCCGAGTCTTTCGGCAACTTCGAGAGAACCGCATATCTCGGTCTCTACCGTACCGCCGAAGCGCTCCGCGAATACCTTGCTGACGGAAGCGTCGGGCTCTATGTTGTGAAAGTCGTAGTAGCAGAGAACCTTGATATTGCCGGCGGTCTTTCCGGACTCGTACAGCTTTCCTGCGCCTTCCTCATTGTTGGTATCAACTTCCTCGATATTTGCCATATCGTTGTAGTCGATCTGCGTGTCTATCGCCTTGTTGGGGTCCTCTGTGGTGGTGACGGGTGCGGCAGTCGTAGCCTGTGTGCCTTCACCTCCCGAAGTCCTTCCGCCGCCGCCTCCGCAGCCTGCGGCTCCGATTATCAGCGTTGACGCGAGCAATGCCGATAATACTCTTTTTGATGTTCTCATTGGAAAAAACAGCTCCTTTCGGTTGTTTGCGTGAGCCTTCGTGCAGTATCTCACATTACCCGCGGACTTCGGGAGCATCGTCATCCCCGTTCTTCCGCACGGTATTGTTTTTCTCATAGTAACAGCACGGTGAGCTTACCGCATTTGTTATAACGGCTCTGCCTTCGAGACAGCAGTAGCCGTCCTTCTGATAGCGGCAGTCACTGCCGCATACTATCATATTCATACGATCACAGCCTTTCAGATATATGATACGGATTTATCGCCGTTTTATCCGTAAAGGCCGCGATTTTTATGAATTTCAGGAAAAAGGATTCTCGGTCCTGTAAAGCATTCCCTTAGGACGCGCAAACGCGATGTCCTGTACTCCGAGAAGTCTGAACGTCTCGTAGAGGAGCTTTCCGTAATGACCGAATGCAACTGCGCCGTGATGCGGATAGCGCTTTTCGATGAGGACGTGTCTGTAGAGGCGTCCCATTTCTTTGATCGCGAAAACGCCTATGCCGCCGAACGAGCGTGTTTTGACGTCGAGTATCTCACCCTCGGCGATGTAGGAGCGCAGAACACCCTCGGAATCGCACTGCAGGCGGTAGAATGTGATATCGCTTGCCGCGATGTCACCTTCAAGGGTTCCGCGTGTGAAGTCGGGCTCGCTTCCCTCGGGTTCGAGAAGTCTGTGCTGAATGAGCTGGTACTTGACCGCTCTGTCAGCGCACATCTTGCACTCGGGGGTATTGCCGCAGTGGAAGCCCATGAATGTATCCGTAAGTGTATAATCATACTTGCCCTTGATATCCTCGTCGTAGATGTACTGCGGAACGGAGTTGTTGATATCGAGCAAAGTTACTGTATCGCCGGAAATGCAGATTCCGATATACTCGCTGAGCGCACCGTAGATATCGACTTCGCAGGAAACCGGTATGCCGCGGCTTGCGAGACGGCTGTTGACATAGCAGGGCTCAAATCCGAACTGCGACGGGAAAGCCGGCCAGCACTTATCCGCAAACGCAACATACTTGCGCGCACCCTTATGCTTTTCAGCCCAGTCAAGCAGCGTAAGCTCGAACTGCGCCATTCTCTCGCTCATTTCGGGATAGTATCTGCCTTCTCCCATTTCCTTCGCCATTTCGGCGCAGATATCCGGGATACGCGGATCGCCGGCGTGCTCCTTGAACGATACGAGCAGATCGAGCTCGGAGTTTTCCTCGATCTCGATGCCCAGCTCATAGAGTCCCTTTATCGGTGCGTTGCAGGCAAAGAAGTCCTGCGGACGGGGACCGAAGGTGATGAGCTTCAGGTTCTTTACGCCTATGTAAGCACGTGCGATCGGAACGAATTCCGCGATCATCTTTGCAATATCGTCTGCCGTTCCTACCGGATAAGACGGGATATAGCCCTTGAGGTGTCTCATACCGAGGTTGTACGAGCAGTTGAGCATACCGCAGTAAGCGTCGCCTCTGCCGTTTATCATGTCACCGTCGCCCTCCGCAGCGGCAACGAACATACAAGGACCGTCGAATTCCTTTGCAATAAGGGTCTCGGGTGTCTCGGGACCGAAGTTGCCGAGGAATACCACAAGAGCGTTGCACTCCTGCTTATTCACGTCCTCGACTGCCTTGAGCATATCGAGCTCGTTCTCCACGGTAACGGGACATTCGTACAGCTCGCCCTTGTAAGCCGCCTTAATAGCGGAACGTCTTTTCTCCGATAAAGCTATCGGAAAGCAGTCTCTTGAAACGGCGATAATGCCGAGCTTGACCTGCGGGATATTTGTCATCATTTTGATTTTCCTCCTGTAAATTATATTGATGCACGGCGGTTTATCTGCCGCGGCTTTTTTACACATTCATAGCGGTTAATCGTTTACAAAACAGATCATGCCGCGCCCTTGATATTAACGCTCAATTGTTCCAGTAAGTTTCCCTCTCGTGTGTCTGCGGGCGCCCCATAAGATCGTGCACCGAATTTGCCGGAGCCTTGCCCTCGAAGCAGACCTTGTAAAGCTCGTCGATTATCGGCGACTTTACGCCCAGCGCAGTTGCAGTCTTATGCACGATGCCGCAGTTGTTGTAGCCCTCAACAGTGCCGACATTCGCCACCGCGTCCGCAGCGTTCATGCCCTCTCCGATAAGGATACCGGCTCTGTGGTTGCGGGAATGCTTGGAAGTGCAGGTAACGATAAGATCGCCCACACCGGCAAGACCGGTGAATGTCTCCCATTTCGCGCCCATAGCCGCACCGAGCCTTGTTATCTCGGCAAGCCCCCTCGTCATCAGCGACGCTATCGTGTTGTCGCCGAGCTTCATTCCCTCGATTATACCGCAGCTCAGAGCTATCGGGTTTTTAAGTGCTGCGGCTATCTCGCAGCCCGCCGTATCGCTGTTGCCGTAGATACGGAAGGTATCCGTCTGGAGACTTTCCTGTAAATACTCGGCGGCGGACATATCCGCGGAGGACATAACAACGGTAGTTGGTATGCCGCGCGCGACTTCCTCGGCGTGACACGGTCCCGCCATTATCGCTATGCGGTTTTCCGGCATTTCCTCGGCTATGACCTGCGAAAGTCTCTTCGCGGAGCCTTCCTCAAAGCCCTTGCCTACGTTCAGCACCACGGTGTTCCTGCTTATGTACGGTGCGGCAAGCCTTGCCACACTGCGCACTCCGGGTGACGGTATGGCAAATACAAGTATATCCGCTCCGCTTACGCAGGAGATATCCGATGTGAATGTTATTCTGTTCGAGACCGCAACACCCGGAAGGAGCCTCTTGTGCTCTCCGCAGCGCAGTATATCGGCTATCTCTTCCGTATTCTTCGTCCACGCAGTTATCTCGTGGCCCGCCTTGTTCCAGAGTACGGCAAGGGCGGTGCCGAAGCCGCAGCCGAGTATCGTTATCTTCATAGTCTCTCCCGTATTATTGCAGCTTTGCCGCTTATCATTATTGCAAGCCGAAGCCGCACATCTCAATTTTAGTCAAGATGTGCGGCACACATATTCCTGACTTCCGGCAGCCGGTCAGCTTTCCCAGCTGCAGAGTTCTTCATAAAGACCGATATAGAGCTTAGCCGACTGTGACCAGCTGAAATCAGCCTTCATGCCTGTCTCGACGAGCTTCTTCCATCTCGGCTGATCGTCATAGACTTCCTTGGCTCTGTTCACTGCGCCGAGCATATCCATAGCGTTGTAGGACTGGAATGTGAAGCCCACGCCCTCGCCGCTCGGATCGCCGTAATCGAGGATAGAGTCCTTCAGACCGCCCGTAGCGCGAACGATCGGAACCGTGCCGTAGCGGAGCGCGATCATCTGCGCAAGTCCGCAGGGCTCGCTCTTGCTCGGCATAAGGAACATATCCGCGCCGGCATAGATGCGCTTTGCGTATGCGGGGATATATCCGCACTTGAAGCTCACTGCCTCGGGGTACTTGTTCTGCATATAGTAGAAGTAATCCTCGTACTGCTTGTCTCCGGAGCCGAGAACAACGACTTTAATGCCGGAGCATACGATGTTGTCAAGCACGCACTTTATTAGATCGAAGCCCTTGTGTTCAACAAGTCTCGATATGATGCCGAGAACGGGCGAATCGCCGCCGGGCAGTCCCGCTTCTTCAAGCAGCTTCTCCTTGCAGGTCTTCTTGCCTGCCATCTTGCCGATGCTGAAATTCGCGGGGATATCCTTATCGGTCTTGCTGTTGTACATTTCAGTATCAATACCGTTGAGGAAGCCGCAGGTCTTGTACTGCTTCGTGTTGAGGCAGCGGTCAAGTCCGTGCGAGAACCACGGGTTGAGTATCTCTTTCGCGTAAGTGGGCGATACGGTAGTTACCTTATCCGCCATTTCGATAGCGCCCTTCATCAAGTTCGCGTCGCCGTCGTACTCGATGATCGAGCTTAAATGTCTCGGTATCGAGAATATCTCCTCGGTGAGCTCAAGTCCGTACTGACCCTGATAGCCGATATTATGGATCGTGAACACATTGCGTATGCCCCACATATTGTGGTGATACTTATAATAGATGTTGTAGTAGATCGGGATAAGGGCGGTCTGCCAGTCATTGGAATTGATTATATCGGGCTTTATCTCAAGGTGCTCAAGCATTTCGAGAACGGCTCTTGAGAAGAACGCGTATCTTTCGGCATCGTCATAATATCCGTACAGACCGAAATCACGCTTGAAGTAATACTCATTATCTATAAAGTAGTACTTGACTCCGTTGAGGGTGGTGGTAAAAATACCGCAGTACTGCGAGCGCCAGCCAACGGGCACATAGAAATTCGTGATATACTCGAACTTCTCACGAACCTCGGGCTTGATTGTATTTACATAATAAGGCATAACAACCGTACATTCGTGTCCTGCCTCTACGAGTGCCTTTGGGAGTGAACCCGCAACATCGGCAAGTCCGCCGGATGCGGCAAACGGCTGTGCTTCGCTTGCGGCGTATAAGATCTTCATGATAAGCTCCTCCTGTCCGAACACGGAACCCCGTA
>JAFPUE010000019.1 GCA_017395555.1 Ruminiclostridium sp.
ACCAGATAGAATAAAGCAAAGCTCCGGGCAGAACGAACTGCCCGGAGCTTCTGTCTGTCCAAAAAGGAACTTTGTTGACAGTCTTGTCCTACGCGGACGGCGCCGTCTGTCGGTCAGCCCCCTCTGGCACCAAAGGTGCCACCTCCCCCAGCGGGGGAGACACCCTTTAAAAAGGGGTTGGATCCCTAAACTTAATTCCGTAATACGGAGGTTCGTTAGTTTGAGAACCGTTTTATGACAAGCCGAAGCTCCGGGCATAATGAACTGCCCGGAGCTTTTTGTCTTTCAAGATTATTAGGATGGATGCCAACCGGGTTTTCCCACGGAGAAGCCGGAGCAGGGTCTCTCCAAAACTCTCTTAATACTCTGCACCGTACTGAGCACGGTAATCTTTCATAGCGGAGAGGTATTCCTTGCCGTCAACTATGCCGTTTTCGATAGAGGCGATTATATCGTTGATCGTAACTATCGAGTACACCTTGACGCCGAAATCCTTGTATGCGGACTGAACGGCGCTCATGTCGCTGTCAAGCGCTTTTTCCATACGATCTACCGTGATGACCATGCCGGTTATGTTCACATTTGCGGCTTCCTTCAGCTTCGGGAGCACCTCGCGCAGAGCCTTGCCGGAAGTCATAACGTCCTCGATGATAACAACCTTTTCGCCGTCGGTGAGCTGCTTGCCGACAAATACGCCGCCTTCGCCGTGATCCTTTGCTTCTTTGCGGTCAAAGCAGTAGCTTACGTCCATGCCGAACTTGTCATAAAGCGCGGTTGCAGCACTTACAGCAAGCGGAATGCCCTTGTATGCGGGACCGAACAGCGTATCAGCCTCTATACCGTTCTCCTTGATGCACTCGGCATAGTATTTCCCGAGCTCGGAGAGGTGTCTGCCGGTCTTGTAGTTGCCGGTGTTAATGAAATACGGCGCTTTTCTGCCGCTTTTGAGGGTAAATTCTCCGAATGTAAGCACGCCGCAGTCTGCCATAAATCTGATAAAACTTTCTTTGTAAGTCATTGTGGTCATCCTTTCTGTATCTGCGTATTTGATACTGATATTATACCATATAAAGCAGAAAAAAGCAATAGTACAAGAAACTATAAATAGATAAAAATAACATAGATAGCTTCGGGGGCGCGGGCTCCGCGCTTATACCATATAAAGCAGAAAAAAGCAATAGAAGAAGAAAAAAGAAATAGAGGACTGTAACGGAGATAGCTTCGGGGGCGCGGGCTCCGCGCTTATACCATATACAGGAAAGAAAAGCAAGAGCAAAAGAATTTTCGTACAGAGAAATTTTGTTGACAACATTCCCTTGTGCTGTTATAATTATAATATAGGCAATACCGCAGTATGACCGGAGGGATATTATGCTGTTCTTCAAGAAAAAGGAAAAAGAAGTGCTCTCAAATGAAAAAAAGGCGGCAAAGTCAATGCCGCGCACCAAAAAAGTTCAGTTCATGCCGCGAAAGATAGATGAAGTCACCAATATGCTTGACACGGATATGTTTCAGCTTACCACCTTCGAGCCCGTCAACTACTACGCCGACAAGTCCTCGTATCTGCAATGCACCTTCTTCTTTCAGGAAGATTACAGCGAGGTGTATTTCGTCGTCGAGCTGTTCAATAACGACTTTCGCACAGGCTCTACGCCCTACTACAAGGGCAGCTACGAGCTTATGAAAAAGACCGTTATCAAGTTCGGACAGCGCATTTAACCGCGCAGGATATAGCTCAGTACCTGCTTTTCCAGCCCGACGGGCTCCTCGCAGCAGATAAGATAATGATAGCTGCCCGACTTTCCTACCCTCGTCGCTTCGGCAGCTTTCACCTGCGATGGGTAGTATGCCGCCTGATTTATCAGGTAATCTCTGTGCGCTTCGAGCATATCTGTCACGGCATCGTCGTTGTCTTCGGACGCGCGTATTATCGTCAGCTCGAACAGGTCTGTGCTGACAAGCTGCACGTTCACGCTGCTGTCCTCGGCTATGCTCATATCGTATCCGAGTATGTCAGACAGGAATGTCTCGTCCGTGACCTCCATGTACGGCGGGTGGTCTTCGCCGCTTTCGTCAAGCGCGAACCTCGTTATCTCGCGGCAAGTCATAACGTACTTTGCAAGCGGCTTCGGCTCCGAAGGATCGGAAGACGCGGTGGGATAAGTGTTCGCCGTCGTTTCGGTCTGCTGCGCGGGTTCCATATTACCACAGCCCGCAATGCTCAAAGACAATACTGTCACAGCGGCAAGCAATGCCGCTTTTTTTATTTCCATTCGCTTTTCCGCTCTTTTCTGAATTTTTCCGGAAGGCTCTCACTGCCCTTGAAAAACGGCAGCTTCGACAGCGTCACGCAGTCCTCGTCCGCGAACGTATCCCGCAGGAAGCTGCCCTTCATGTACTTCTCGTTCTTTATCGGAGCGCCGTGCTCGTCGAATACCGGCTTCCATATCTCGTTCACGTCATAGACAAAGCTGCCCCACCACGGGAGCCACCACAGCCACTTTACCCCGTCCGTGCGCATTTCGGCGGGCGCGGGGATATATCCGCACTCCGAAAGCGTCACGAGCTTTCCGTGCGACAGAGACGAGATGTACTCAAAACGCTCCTTCTGCGAGCTGTGATCGTCCTCTTTCTCGCTGTAAATATCATCACCGGCAATATCGAACGTGTTCGGGTGGACTTCCATATCCTTATCCTGCCCGTTCCATACCCATATTATGTTTGTCAGCTTGTGGTAATTCTCGATGCGGTCAAAGATCATATACCACAGCTTGCGGTAGGCTTCAACGCTCGCGCCGCCGTCGTCCTTTCTCCGTCCCCACCAGAACCACGCGCCGTTCGCCTCGTGCAGCGGACGGAATATCACCGGTATTCCCTCGTCCTGAAAGCGCTTCAGCTCGGCGGCTGCACGGTCTATACGCGACACCGCGAATTCGTACTCCTTTGTGCCGTACTCGACAGCCTTAATGATATCGAACGAGGTCTTGTGGTCATACGATGTGGTCTTGTAATAGAATGACCACATACAGTGCTCCGGATCGTCGATCCTGTCGGGTGCGTACCAATGCCAGCACATCGTGATGATGCAGCCGGTGTCCTTTGCCCACTTTATCGCGCGGTTCACCTGATCGTCACCGTTTTTCTTATCCATATCCATAAGATCATAGCCGCGCATTGCCGGAAGATCGCCCGTTTCGGAGAAATACACGCTGTCTTCGAGCTCTGCGCTCTGGAGGTACTGCTGACCGGCAATGAACTTTTTCCCGTATATGCTTCTGAGGTAATCGAACAGGCGGGCGGTGTTCTCGTCTGCCTGCTTTGAAACGAGCCTGTCCGCATCTACCGGTCTTTGGTTGAGATCGTTTATGAGCTTGTCAAAATCGGTAACATATTCCAACATGGTTTTTCCTCCGGAAAAATTTATAATTGTGGTACGCGGTTCGTGACGGGAACCGCTACTTTTTATTTCCGATCACAGATTCGGTATTACTTTGAATGTGATTATATCACAGAGACGGGAAAAATGCAACCGTTTTTTGTATTTTTCAAGAACGGGTTCATTCTTGGTCTGTACTATGCATTTTTAAAGAATAAAAAATCCCGTACCACAGAAATCTAAAACTCACTTCACTGACATAAATAACCGCTGAATGTCTTATCACTCAGCGGTTTTGTTTATTTTTATAAACGGGGTTTTCGCCAACCCCACTGCATTTCAGTCAAAATCTGTCCATAGAAGGGACTATGAAATACAGCTGCTGCCCGCGCGGGCTTCCGCGTCAAGCCTTGATATACTTGTTCTCGAATTCATCAGTGGGGATAGGCTTATCGAACAGGTAGCCCTGCATTTCATCACAGCCGTACTCGGAGACAGCGGTTGCTTCTTCCTCGGTCTCAACGCCTTCGCAGACGATTTCGAGGTGGATATCGTTGAGTATCTTGATGATACCCTTCATAAGATCGCTGCCGCGGGGGGATTTAAGGCTCTCCTTGACGAAGCTCTTGTCGAGCTTGACAACATCTACCGGCAGAACGCCGATAAGACTTAGCGACGAATATCCCGTGCCGAAGTCGTCAACGCTAACCTTGAAGCCGTAGTCACGCAGCGCGTTCACCTTGCTGACTATCATCTCCGAAGCCTCGAAGAATACCGACTCCGTGACCTCGATCTCTATATACTGAGGCGGAACGTTGTACTCCTCCGCGAGCTTGCAAATATCCTCAACAACCGTGTTGCTGAAAAAGTGTATTCTGCTGAGGTTGAACGATATCGTAATGGGCTCGATACCCTCGTCTATCCATTTTCTGATCAGCTTGCAGATAAAAGAAAGCACATAGAAATCAAGCTCAACGATCTTTCCGGTCTTTTCAAGGGCGGCAATAAAATTCACCGGTGGGATAACTTTTCCGTCGGAGTCTATAAGTCTCGATAACGCTTCCGCGCCGACGACTTTTTTCGTCTCTGCGGATATCTTCGGCTGAAGATAAACTCTTATTGCCTCGTTCCGGAACGAATTCTCGAAAAGAGGGAGGACCTTTGCGCTGCTTTCTTTTATATCCATAAGATGCTCCGAATAGACCACACACGGTATATTGTAATTGCCCTTGTTCGTGCGGCGTGCTATATTTGCTTTATCAACAATTTCGATTATATTCATATCTTCGTCTCTGACGAAGTAAATTCCGATATTTAAATTCGGAGAAACGCCCGATGCAACTCCCGCCACGAGCTCCCGAAGACGCTCTTTAAGGCGCTGTACCTCCTGCAATATCCTTTCGGTGTCAGGGTTTTCTATTCTTATAAGCGCTAAGAAATGGTCTGAATGTGATCTGCTGCAATACACCATATTCGGAACGAACATCGTCAGAAAATCTGCGATCTTTTGCAGCACGAGATCTCCGATATCATATCCCAGATTGGCATTTATATAGTGAAAATCACTGACGTCCATGGCGAGTATAAAATACGGTTTATTATGCTCGCATATCACGGCTCCCGCCTGTGACAAGAACTCCTCAAACTGAAGCAGACCCGTAAGACTGTCATTCATTCTAACACCCCTTGATATCTTGATACAACGTCTTTTTGCGGTACAGTATTATTAGAAATATTATATCAAAAAATCTTTGCATTTTCAATATGATTTTGAATTTTTGGTTATTTTATACAATTTAATTCTGCTCTTTTTATACAAAACAGGAGCACTTTCTTATGAAAGCACTCCTGTCTGCAGGTATTTACGGAGTATAACTTACTTCTTTACGTTGAAAGCGCCCATTCCGGGGTAGCAAGCGCTGTCACCGAGAGCTTCCTCGATGCGGAGGAGCTGGTTGTACTTAGCAACACGCTCGGATCTGCTCGGAGCACCGGTCTTGATCTGGCAGGTATTGAGAGCAACTGCGAGGTCAGCGATAGTTGTATCCGCTGTTTCACCGGAGCGGTGAGAAGAAATAGCTGTGTAACCAGCCTTGTGAGCCATCTTGATAGCTTCGAGAGTCTCGGAAACGGAACCGATCTGGTTGAGCTTGATAAGGATAGAGTTGCCTGCGCCGAGGCTGATACCCTTTGCAAGTCTCTCTGTGTTGGTAACGAACAGATCGTCGCCAACGAGCTGAACCTTGTGACCGATCTTTGCGGTCATCTTCTGCCAGCCTTCCCAGTCTTCTTCGTCAAGACCGTCTTCGATGGAGATTATCGGGTACTTGTCAACAAGAGCTTCCCAGTGAGCTATAAGCTCGTCGGTTGTGAAGTCCTTGCCGGACTTGGGCTGATGATAGAAGCCCTTGCCTTTTTCGCTCTTCCACTCAGAGGAAGCAGCGTCCATAGCGATCATGAAGTCCTTGCCGGGCTCAAAGCCTGCTGCCTTGATAGCTTCGAGGATCTTCTCGATAGCGTCCTCATCGCTCTTGAGCTGGTTGGGAGCGAAACCGCCCTCATCGCCTACGGCTGTAACGTCGCCCATCTTCTTGATGAGGGACTTGAGGTTATGGAAAACTTCTGCGCACCAGCGGAGACCTTCCTTGAAAGAAGGAGCGCCTACGGGCATGATCATGAATTCCTGTGTATCAACAGCGCTGTCAGCGTGTGCGCCGCCGTTGAGGATGTTCATCATAGGAACGGGGAGCTTTGTGCCCTGAACGCCGCCGAGGAATCTGTACAGCGGGATATCGAGAGCTGTAGCTGCTGCTCTTGCGCAAGCGATGGAAACAGCGAGGATAGCGTTAGCGCCGAGGTTCGACTTATCCTTTGTGCCGTCCTTCTCTATCATAGCCTTATCTACTGCGTATGTGTCCGAAGCGTCCATACCAACGAGCAGGTCACAGATAATGTTGTTGATGTTGTCAACAGCCTTCTGAACACCCTTGCCGAGGTAGCGGCTCTTATCGCCGTCACGAAGCTCGAGAGCTTCAAATTCACCTGTGGAAGCGCCGCTGGGAGCGGTTCCTCTTGCGACGGTACCGTCTGCGAGTTCAACTTCTGCTTCTACTGTGGGGTTTCCTCTGGAGTCGAGTATTTCTCTTCCCTTAACGTCAACGATTTCCAAATAAGCCATTTTAAAAAACTCCTTCTTCCGCGCCTCTCACCGAGGCGGTAATAATATCGGTACAAGTCACACCTTGTACTTACATCAATAATATTACCATATTTTCCTTACTTTGTCAAGAATAACTTTGTGCAAAGTGTGTGATATTTTTGTGCATGTTTACTCAAAACAAGAACGGGAAAAAGTTTACAGTTTACATTTGTGGTGTCGTCCTGCGGACGACAATATCTGAACTGTGACAAAATGAAAAATCATTCTTTCCTTTTGAAGAATTGTACGAACTGTTTGAGGGATTTATGAATTTCGTAACGATTCAGATAACACGCCTTCGGCGCGCTCTGTAATTCATATTTCAATAAAATCTTCTCGGTCTGTAAAAAAATCTTGCAATAAATGCAAAAATATGATATAATCAATTGGTATGTTTATTTTTTCAGTCATTTTCGGAGGTGTCTTTTATGAAAACAGCATTCGGCGCGGCGGATATACTTCTGCCTGTAAAAGCGGATATGGAAAAATGGGCGGTTGCCGCCTGCGATCAGTACACGGGTGAGCCCGAATACTGGGCAAGAGTCGAGGACCGTGTGGGCGACGCTCCATCTACGCTCGGACTTATCCTGCCCGAGGTCTATCTTGAGGAAAGCAATGTTGACGCGAGGATAGACAAGATACATGATAATATGCGCGGAATGCTCGAAAGCGGCTTCTTCCGTTATTACAAAAACGCTATGATATACGTCGAGCGTACACAGTCCGACGGTATGGTAAGACACGGCATCGTTGGTGCGATAGACCTCGAACAGTACGATTACCACCCCGGCAGCACATCGTCAGTGCGTGCGACGGAAGCTACCGTTCCGGAGCGCATACCGCCCCGTCTTAAAGTCAGAATGGGTGCGCAGATCGAGCTCCCGCACGTTCTCGTTCTTATCGACGACATCGAAAGAACGGTAATTGATCCGGTCAAGGAGATACGCGAGCGCACTGCGCCGATCTACGATACAAAGCTCATGGAGGGCGGCGGAAGGATCAAGGGCTACCTGCTCGACAGCAAGCTCAAGGAGCACGTCGATAACGCGCTCGAAAAGCTCAATGACAATGCAGAGTTCAACAGAAAGTACGATATCTCCGGCTATCCTACGCTGCTGTACGCTGTGGGCGACGGCAACCACTCGCTCGCTACGGCGAAGGAATATTATGAGCGTCTGAAAGCGGCAAATCCCGGCAAGGATCTCTCCGATCACCCCGCAAGATATGCCCTCGCGGAGATCGTAAACCTGCACAGCCGTGCGATACGCTTCGAGGCGATACACCGTATCGTTATGGGCGTTGATACCGAAAAGTTCATGGCGGAGGCGGAAAGCGAGCTCGGACTGAGCAATGCTCTTTCGTCACAGCGCTTCATCTCGGTCATAAACGGCGCGGAGCGTCTGAATTACATACACTGCCGCTCTTCGGAGCTCTCCGTCGGCAGCCTCCAGGACTTTATAGACGGATATCTCGCCAAGAACGGCGGCAAGGTGGACTATATCCACGGTGCCGATGTTGTAAAGCAGCTTTCGCGCAAGGATGGCTGCATAGGCTTTATTCTGCCCGATATGCAGAAGACCGAGCTGTTCCCGACAGTTATCAAGGACGGCGCGCTTCCGCGCAAGACCTTCTCAATGGGTCATGCCGCGGACAAGCGATTTTATATGGAAGCGAGAAAGATAGTTCTGTGACCCGTCAAGGAGGAACGATATGACCAGGACCGTAAGAAAAATCACCGCCCTGCTGCTGGCTCTTGTTATGACAGCCGCGGCGTTTGTACTGATACCGCCCGTGAACGCGTCGGCGGGAAGGCTGATAGATTATTCGATAAGCTATTCCGGTAAGTATGTCAAGCTGCGCCTCATACCCGTAAGCAGCTCCGATACTATCTATTATACGGCGAACAACACCAAGCCTACGACATATTCGACTGTCTATAAAAAGCAGCTCGCTGCGTCCGCAAAGACTGTCATACGCGCGGTTGAGTACAGCAAAACCGGCAGGCTCGTGGCTTCGCTGAAGCTCACGATAACACCGCGCGCACAGAAGCCGGTCTTTACCGAGAATATCAAGGGCGGCAAGCTCACACTCACACTTGGATCCGCAACATCAGGCGCGAAGATATACTACACCACCGACGGCTCGACGCCCGACAAAAGCTCAAAGAAGTATTCCGGCGCGATAGAGTATAAGCGCGGAATGAGGATAACGGCGCGCGCCTACGCAAACGGTCTCAAAGCGAGTCAGGCAAGCACATTTTACCTGAGCGACAGCGAATACAGCGCTGTCACCGGCAATTCGTCCGACAATACGGTCAGCACCGCCGACGGCGACGCTTCCGAAAAAGCCGCGGAGGTAGTCAGACTGCTCAACGAAGAACGCGAAAGCCGCGGTCTTGCTCCGCTCACTATGGATCCGAAGCTCGTAGATGCTGCCGAAGTGCGTGTGAACGAAGTTGCCGTGCATTTCTCGCATGACCGTCCCGACGGCAGAGACAACTTCACCGTGCTTGACGAGCTTGGCATAAACTATATGTGTGCTGCCGAGAACATAGCCGGCGGTCAGCGTTCGGCATCGGCTGTTATAAACAGCTGGATGAATTCCTCCGGACACCGCGCCAATATGCTTTCGCCGGACTACGGCAAGATAGGCGTGGGACATATCTGCTCGGACGGCATGGACTATTGGGTACAGGTGTTCACGAATTGACGGTGATACGATGAGAGAAGTTGATGAAAAAGCGCCCTCCTGTGAGTTTCAGCATGTTCACGAGGAGACGGTGCGCAGGATAAGCGGGATAATGCCGGACGAGGATGCCTTGTTCGATCTTGCCGAGCTGTATAAGATATTCGGCGACAGCACCCGCATAAAGATACTTTACGCCCTGTTTGAGGCGGAGCTGTGCGTCTGCGATATCGCGACGCTTATCGGCGCGAGCATTTCCGCCGTATCCCACCAGCTCCGTATCCTGAAGCAGGCGAGCCTTGTCAAGTTCAGACGTGAGGGCAAGACGGTGTTCTATTCGCTTGCCGATGACCACGTCCGTTCTATACTCGGACAGGGAATGGAACACATAAGCGAATGATTCTGTTCCGGAAAAATGAGCTCCGGCAGGAAAGGTGGTGAGGAAGTGGCAATACCGACTATCGAAGAGTTTATAGAACGCGGAAAGGTTAATTGTCGTGCAAGCGCTGTTCTGACGGTCAAGAAACGATATGAACAGTTGCATGAGGGTGAAACGGACGATACCGCGGAGCTGAAAAGGCGCACGGACGAATATATACGTTCTCCGGAGGGAGAAGCGGCTGTGGAAGCTGCAATGAACGCGGGCAGATTCTATAAGCTGCTGTGCTCGGAAAACGCCGCTTCCGCACCGCGCGTCATAAGCGCTTATGAGAAGCATATCGCGGGTATGACGCAGGATATCGAAAACGCTGCGGAGCGCAGGAAAAACAAGAATCGCCGCAAAAAGGCAAATCACAAAAAGAACAAGCAGGAAAAGCGCAGGGAGCTGTTCCGGCAGTATATGGACTTCGTGTTCGCGCCGGAGGACGAGCGCAGGATCGTGGATATCGTCTGCGGTCTGGTCACGGAGCATTACTCCGATATAAGACGGGTGCTGCCTGCGAAGTTCCTGAAGGAAGCGAACAGCGAGTTTGTCACCGAGAGCATACAGGGCAGGTTCATGCGTCGGCTTTACGACGAAGCCGCACTGAACAAGAAGCGTATCGACAACGTGATATATATGTCGGGTCCGCTGTACCGCAATATGAGCGAGCTTGCAAGAGGCTACGCGGCGCGCAGGATACTCGACGACACCGATTACGGCGAGTCTACAAGAAACAGCATAATCCGCGAGTTTATCGAGCACGGCGGTCCTGCCTGTCCGAAGCTCGGTATGCTGTATTCGGGCGTTACGGCAAGATTCGGGCGTGAAAAGCTCACCGCGCTGATAACATCGGGCGAAGGCTATAAAAATACTGTAGAATTTATGCGCGAGCAGCTCAAGAATGCCGAAAATGCGCATAAGCTGATACTTAAAGAGATACCCGAGGACGTGACGCAGCTCTACCCGGGTGCGAGAGGTATGCACCGGCATTTCATACTGCATCTCGGACCAACCAACTCCGGCAAGACATACGAATCGCTCATAGCGTGCCGAAACGCGCAGACCGGCGTATATCTCGCGCCGCTGCGACTGCTCGCCTATGAGATCTGCGAGAAATTCAACCTTGAAGGTGTTCCGTGCCGTATGAAGACCGGCGAGGAGGAGATCGACGTTCCGTTTGCGTCGCACACGTCCTCCACCGTCGAAATGCTCAATACCGGGGAATACTACGATGTCGCGGTAGTTGACGAATGCCAGCTCATCGATGACGAGGAGCGCGGTGGAGCATGGACAGCCGCGGTGCTCGGTCTTATGGCGGGAGAGATACATCTCTGCGCCTCAGAGGACGCGGAAAATATCCTGATATCGCTGATAAAGCTGTGCGGCGACAGCTACGAGATAAAGTATCACAAGCGCTCCGTGCCGCTGAGGTGTGACGAGCGGGATTTCGTATTCCCGCGTGACGTTGAGCCGGAGGACGCGCTTATTGCGTTCTCGAAGAAGAGTGTGCTGAATTTTGCGGAGCAGCTTCGCAGTGTCGGCATAAAGGCGAGCGTTATCTACGGAGACCTGCCGTATGACGTAAGGCGCAGCGAGGTATCGCGCTTTGTCCGCGGCGAGACCGAGGTAGTTGTGGCGACGGACGCTGTCGGAATGGGACTTAATCTGCCGATAAAGCGCGTAGTCTTTCTGGAGTCGTACAAGTTCGACGGCAGGAAGCGCCGTTTTCTGCACGGAAACGAGATAAAGCAGATAGCCGGGCGTGCCGGACGAATGGGAATGTACGAGGTGGGGTATTACAACGCCGAGGAGTTCAAGGAAGATATCCGCCGCAAGATGCAGTCCAAAAATCACAGCATAACCCGTGCCCGCCTTCGCATACCGGAGTCGATACTCGCGGTGGATATGCCGCTTTCGGAGATACTTCTGCGGTGGGGGACGATACCCGACGACGGCATTTTCACAAAGAACAGTGTAGAGCGCGAGGTAATGCTCAGCCGCGAGCTTGAAAAGCTCAGCTCGGACAAGCTGCTGATATACAGATTTGTCACTATCCCGTTCGCGGAGACACGCAAGGAGCTGTACGAGTTCTGGCTGGAGCTGTTCGAGCGCGAGATAACAGATTCCCGCAAGCCGGTGTTCCATTACACGAATATCATAGAGCGCCGCGGCGACGAGCTTGAAGATCATGAGCTCGCATACAGAAAGTGCGATATACTGTATTTCTATTATGACCGCTTCGGTGTTAAGGAAGACCTCAACGCGATAATGGAGCTCAAACACGATATCTCCGCCGATATCATGCGTATCCTTTCCGGTGAATCGGAGGGAGAGAGCGCTGAAAGCTTCGGAGAGCTGTAAAAGACTCTGTTTATAAAAGGATTTAAAGGAAGTGTAAATAATGAAATTATTCGGAAAAACAACTGCTTTTGCCGCAGCCGCAGCCATAGCGCTTTGTGCGTTTTCATTTACCGCCGGTGCGGAAGGAGAGTATTGGTCTGCCGACAAAAGCGCCGTTTTCTCAAACATGGATAACAGCGGCTCCGGTTATGACATCGGGAACGGTATTCCGGACGGTATCGTATTAAAGACGGGTGCCGTCGATTTTGCCGGGGACACTTACGCAGCTCACAGCCTGTCTCTCACAGCGGAGGCGGAATGCTCCGAATGTTACGTCGGCGATGAGTTTAAAGTAATGATAACGGTTGAAAACACCGGCAGCAGCGATCTCGGAAACGTTGTGTGCTATTTTGAGGACAACGAAATATATTCCACGGAGACGCTTGCGGCAGGGGACAAGGTACAGTTTAATATAAAGCTCATGTCTGCGGAATCCGACATTGAGACCGGCGGTATAATAAACATCTCCGCGACTGCCGATGAGCTTGACGAGCCGGTGAGAACAACTGTCATTGTCAGGGTCTTGCCCGGTGAGCAGAACCCCGCAACAGGCTCGGACGGCACCGCGCTTGTAACGCTCGCGGCTGCGGGACTCGCCGCAGTGTTATTCCGCAAAAAGTAAGGCTGATATTGCATAATAATTTAAGGAACCGCTGATTTAATCCTGCACGTCGCTTGCATTGCATCTTTAGCCGTCATCCTGCACAAATTCCCCTTGACTTGCTTAAAAGGCGCAGAGTAAGATCTCTGCGCCTTTTGTGTATCAAAAAATGTAACCTCAATTGTCAAGCGGCTTTCACGCTTGCACGGTCGCTCTTGGAAAGGGTAGTCCACTTGCCGTTCACATAAGCTGTCACTGCGTAGGTGTACGTCTCGCCCGACTTGATCTTGCCGTAGGTGACAGTGTTCTTTGCCGTCTCGCTGACGAGTTTCAGCTTGCCGTTCACGAGCTTGTAAACTCTGTACTTCTCCGCGCCGGTGACTTTCTTCCAGCTTACGGTGATCTTGCTGTTTTTGCAGGTCAGCTTCACTGCCGGCTTATAGTAAACGTTGAATGACAGCTTGTAGCCGGCGGACGCGTCGGAGATCCTGCTGCCTTTCTTTACTTTCAGACTGAATTTGTAGGTGAAGTCGTTTGCCGCGTTCTTTAACGTGAGCTTTGTTTTTGAGGTCTCGCCGAGCTTGACGTTCTTGCCGTCCTTCTCATAATAAAGAATGTACTTTTCCGCGCCCGAAATCTTGTCCCAGCTCACCGTAAGACTGTTGTCGCTTCCGAGCTGCGCACGCATTTTCACGGCAGCGGTATCTTTGTCCGCTTCTGCTTTGACGGAAGCGGTATCGTTGCCGGAAAGCTCATCTATCTTTGCCTGCACAGCCGCGGCGTATGCGGCAGCACCGGACGCGTTGGGGTGCATTGTACCTCCGCCTATCATCGCGGTATCATCGATGTCCTCCGCCGATGCGCCTACCGTGATACCGGTGATATAAGCGTTTTGGGTGTATGCTTCATGCCCGCTGAATGCGGAAGGCTCAACGAAGCAGATGTTCATTCCCTCGCTGCGGCATTCTTCCACTATGCCCTGCAGTTCCTTGTTGAACCAGTCAACGGCGCTGTTTACCTTTTTGGCAATGCTGGGGAAAAGGCTCACATTCATAATTGATATCCTGAAGCTGAAACCGTCGGCGGCGAAGAGCTTCGGGTAGCCGACAACGATTATCGAAGCATCACCCGATCTCTGCGCGATACTTTGATATGCAGCCTTGATCTTGCTTCTTGTTCCGCCGTTGGCGTTGAAACTGTCTTTTTTGTCCTTTATCAGATCTGACAATGAGACAGCGGACAGAGCCTGATATTCCTCGGGCAGCCCGGAGATGACCGTCTCGGCGATCTTTGCGGAGAAACCGTCTTTTATCGCCTGTATGATCGACGACAGCATCATCTGCGCGAAGCCGATGTCGTTACCGCCGATAGACACCGTAACAAAGTCGTTGCCGGTAAGGGTAAGACCGTCGAAAATGTTTATCTGCGGATCAAGCTCCGCAGTACCGGTCAGTACGCCGGTCTTTGTGTATTTTTTGTAGGAAACGCTCTGGCTTCCCATTATGTCCTTGGTTTCGGCGCCCGAAGCCGCCGCGAAGAACCAATTCTTTCCGCGGGTCACGGGTGAGCCGTCAAGCGTGAGCATACTGCCCCATGAATTCTGCGATCTGTGCGCGAGCCAATCCTGATCTTTTACCTTTTGTTTAAGAGATTTGTCCTGACCGTAGAAGGGCTCGATACCTTCGCCCGCCGAATAGGAATCGCCGAGGGTCACGATGATACGCGGGTCATTGCCTGCGGCGGCTGCCGTCGGAGCTAAGCAGGTCATGCACGAGATCATGACGCACAACGACAGGAATACACACAATAAACGTCTTGTTTTTTTCATATTTACCGTCCTTTCCGAACGCCTGTATTGTATTTTTAATTATAGCATATCCTGCTGCTTTTTTCAAGAGCATTAATGCGGTGTAATTCTTATATGTACGTGTTCAGAGCCCTACGGCAGCCCGCTGAACATACTCGGAAATACTGCAGTCGCCCGCGCCGGCTTCGGTGGCAAAAGTAACCGTAGTGAAACCTTCCTTGTAAAAAAATGCAAAATCTCGAAAAAAATCTTGCATTTATCCTCGAAATGTGCTATTATATTATTTGGTATGCGCAAGCGAATAATTAAATATTACGGGGGAATGGTATATGCCAAAAAGAACGGACATCAACAAGATAATGATAATCGGCTCGGGACCCATTATAATCGGACAGGCGTGCGAATTTGACTATTCGGGAACACAGGCGTGCAAGGCGCTGAAAAAACTCGGATACGAGATCGTGCTGGTCAACTCCAATCCTGCAACGATAATGACCGATCCCGATGTTGCGGACATAACATATATTGAGCCGCTGAATCTGTCGCGTCTCACGCAGATAATCGAGAAAGAGCGGCCCGACGCTCTGCTGCCGAACCTCGGCGGTCAGTCGGGACTAAACCTGTGCTCCGAGCTGTCGAAGGCGGGAGTTCTCGATAAATACGGCGTTAAGGTAATCGGCGTGCAGGTTGACGCTATCGAGCGCGGCGAGGATCGTATCGAGTTCAAGCACACAATGGAAAAGCTCGGTATCGGTATGCCGAGAAGTGAGGTTGCTTACTCTGTTGACGAAGCTGTGGCGATCGCCGACAAGCTCCGCTATCCGGTAGTTCTTCGTCCCGCTTATACAATGGGCGGTGCAGGCGGCGGCCTTGTGTACAACGTTGACGAGCTTAAGATCGTCTGTGCAAGAGGACTGCAGGCAAGCCTTGTGGGACAGGTGCTTGTTGAGGAGTCCATTAGCGGCTGGGAGGAGTTGGAGCTCGAAGTAGTCCGCGACGCGGAAAACAACGTCATCACAGTATGCTTCATTGAGAACATAGACCCCATAGGCGTTCACACGGGCGATTCGTTCTGCTCCGCGCCTATGCTCACTATCCCCGAGGACGTTCAGAAGCAGTTACAGGAATACTCTTACAGAATAGTAAAATCCGTTGAGGTTATAGGCGGCTGCAACTGCCAGTTCGCTCGTGACCCCGAATCGGGACGTATCGTTGTTATCGAGATCAACCCGAGAACATCGCGTTCCTCCGCGCTCGCGTCTAAGGCTACCGGCTTCCCGATAGCTCTTGTTTCCGCGATGCTTGCGTGCGGACTTACGCTTAAAGATATCCCCTGCGGTAAGTACGGCACACTTGATAAGTACGTTCCCGACGGCGATTATGTTGTTATCAAGTTTGCGCGCTGGGCATTCGAGAAATTCAAGGGTGCCGAGGACAAGCTCGGTACGCAGATGCGCGCCGTAGGCGAGGTAATGAGCATCGGCAAGACCTATAAAGAAGCGTTCCAGAAGGCAATCAGAAGCCTTGAAACAGGACGCTACGGTCTCGGCTTCGCGAAGAATTTCCATGACCTGACAAAGGAAGAGCTTCTGATGAAGCTCACATACCCCACGAGCGAGCGTCAGTTCATCATGTACGAGGCGCTCCGCAAGGGCGCGACTGTTGAGGAACTCTGGAACCTCACAAAGATCAAACACTGGTTCATCGAGCAGATGAAGGAACTCGTTGAAGAGGAGGAGAAGCTCCTAGCGGGCAAGGGAAGTCTCCCGTCCGCTGATGCTCTGAAGCAGGCGAAGCTCGACGGCTTCAGTGACCGCTATCTCTCGCAGCTTCTCGCGGTTTCCGAGGACGATATCCGTGCAGAGCGCAATAAGCTCGGCATCAGGGAAGCATGGGAAGGCGTTCATGTAAGCGGCACCGAAAATTCCGCGTACTACTACTCCACATATCATCTTGAAAAGGATGAAAGCCCCGTAAATACCGACAAGCCGAAGATAATGATACTCGGCGGCGGTCCGAACAGAATAGGACAGGGCATTGAGTTCGACTACTGCTGCGTTCACGCGGCTCTCGCGCTGAAAAAGCTCGGCTTCGAGTCGATCATCGTAAACTGCAACCCCGAGACAGTCTCCACCGACTACGATACATCCGACAAGCTGTACTTCGAGCCGCTTACGCTTGAAGACGTGCTCAGCATATATGACAAGGAAAAGCCGGTAGGCGTTATCGCGCAGTTCGGCGGTCAGACCCCGCTCAACCTCGCGGCAGACCTCAAAAAGAACGGCGTGA
>JAFPUE010000020.1 GCA_017395555.1 Ruminiclostridium sp.
ACAGGCGCAGAAAAGAACGTCGGTACATACACCGCTACGGCAAGCATTACCAACACGAATTACAAGCTCCCGACAGAAAACACAACGTCGTTCTCTATCACAGAAAAGGAAATCGGCATTAATTGGGGAACAACGACGTTTGAGTACGACGGTGAGAACCATGCTCCGACAGCTACGCCAACCGGACTTGTTACAGGAGATTCCTGTGACATAACCGTTACAGGCGCAGAAAAGAACGTCGGTACATACACCGCTACGGCAAGCATTACCAACACAAATTACAAGCTCCCGACAGAGAACACAACGTCGTTCTCTATCACTGCCAAGGCTGTCACCGTAAAGGCTGATGACAAATCCATTGACTTCGGCGATGACGAACCCGAATACACGGCAACAGTGACCGGAACAATTAATGACGATGTAATCAGCTATTCCTTTAACCGTGAAACCGGCGATGATGTCGGAACTTACACGATCACACCCTACGGCGAAACAACACAGGGCAACTACACCGTAACATACGAGACCGGTACACTTACTATCGGCACTGTTCCTATGATCGTAACCGCACCGACTGCAAATACCCTCACCTATAACAAGGCTGCGATGTCGCTCGTAACAGCAGGTTCTGTACTCGGCGGCACAATGAAGTACGCGCTCGGAACCGATGATGTTACCGCTCCCGATGAAACTGATTTTGACGCTCTTGTTCCCGCAGGAACTAACGCAGATACCTACTATGTATGGTATTGGGCAGAGCATGACAGCAACCACACAGGAAGCGAAAAGGGCTGCGTGAATGTGACGATAGCAAAGGCAGACCCGGATTACGTTGCGCCTACCGCAAAAGAAAACCTCATCTACAATACCGAAGAGCAGGAACTTCTGAATGAGGGCTCCACAAATGACGGCATAATGCAGTACAGCGACAACGGAACCGATTTCGGCACAGCCGTTCCGAAAAAGACCGATTCCGGTGAATATACGCTCTACTACAGAATAATCGGCGACGCGAACCACAACGATCTCGCCCCCGTCAGCATTAAAGCTTCTATAATGTATCCCGAGCGTGTAATAACTCCTCCTACCGCCAAAACCGGTCTCCGGTTCACCGGAAGTCCGCAAGTACTCATAAAAGCGGGAGACACCAATTCCGGCAAAATGGTTTACAGCCTTAACGATGTGTCATATTCCGAGGATCTGCCGCAGGGAGTTTACGCCGGCATATACACTGTATATTACAAGGTTATCGACGATCCCATTCACGGAGATTCCGTTACTGACTGGATAAACGTAACCATAATGGACGCACAGCCCGGACGTATAGTACCCACCCCCGTTCCGGTTCCATCACCATCCCCCTCCCCTGCACCTTCTCCCGCTGTTCCGAGTATTGATCCGAATCCTGTAATCAACAACGAACAAAGAGAGGATGAAGATGAGGAAGACGAATTCAAGATCACAGCAAAGCTGAACACGAGCAACAATATCCTTATCAACTGGACAAAGGTCTCCGAAGCAAAAACATACGTTCTTTATGCCGACAGAGGAAACGGAGTTTATTCACTTGTCGGGACTACCAAGAAAACAAGTGTAATAATCAAGAATCCCAAGAACAATACGACGTATCACTTCATACTGCAATACAGCAGCTCCGACGATGTTCAGGACAAAAATCTGCTCGGCGGCACAAGCGAATACCAGACATCTCTTACCGTATCCTATCCGGCAAAGATCAAAAAGATCACACGGTCAGGATCTAAAGTAAAGATAACATGGGGAAAAGTTACAGGTGCTACGAAATATAAGGTCTGCCATGTAATCGGAAAAAAGCTGAAGAAAGTCAAAGTAACCAGTATGCTCTCTGCAAGCGTAAACGGAAAGAAAGGCGATATATTTGTCGTATTGGCACTTGTCAACGGCAAATGGACGAAAGCCAGACCTACGGATAGTGTAATTGTCAGGTAGTATTCCGAAAAGGCAGCAGCAGAACAAATTACAAAGAGAGCCGGGCGTTTACTCCCGGCTCTCTTGTTTGTTATTACAGTGAATGTCCGCCGGAAACTTTATACTAAATTAGCATCATCAATAATCCGGACGAATTGGTCAATATATGTGCGCCTATTGGCACACATATATTTTTTCTTATCATTAATTTCTTCCAAAAACACTTTACAAATCTACTGAATTATGCTATAAGGTATGAGTAAGCGTATAATACTTTTATTATACGAAATTCATTAAGAAGGAAGGAAAATCATGAAACGCACAAAACAAATCCTATGCGTGTTCCTGTCGGTATGTATGATAATTTCGTGCATGGCAGGATTCACAATTACTGCCTGTGCAGTTACCACCGACCCCGGCAGTACTGTTTACAAAGTCGGTGACGCTATTCCGATCGAAGCCAGCAATTATTATTCTGCAATCGGACAAACAGTGCCCGGATCTGCTCTGCTCGTCGGAGGTTCGTTGAAACTTCTCTGAATCCCGGAAACTATGATGAAACTTACGTTCATCCCTGCGTAACATTCATCTATGATCCCGAATTTGAAAATCAGTTTACCGAACCCTATCCGACAAAGTCTCTCGAGATCGAGTTCACAATAGCTAAAGTTTCTGTCTCCCCCGCAGACTCAGGATATGTTATCTTTAATGAAGGTTCAGGCGAAGGTAATTGGCAGCTTACCGCAGAGCCTTTCGAGGGCTGGGAATTTGATTACTGGTCTATGAAGAAGAACGGCGCAAAGGCAACTTACGCTTACAATCCCCTGCCCACAACAGCAGGTTGTACGGACATTGTTGCTCATTTCAAGACTCACACCCATGAGTGGACTTATACCGGCGGAGAGAGTGATACAATAACAGCTACCTGCTCCGGAGAGGGCAAGTGCGATATCACAACAAATCCTAAGATCAGGATAGTTGCACCCGCCAAGAAGTATGAAAACGACAACGGTACACCCGATGCAACTTTAGTAGTAAGCGAGAACTGGTCAACAGAGCTCGGTCTTGTTGCTGCTCCGACTGAGATTTTCTATGTAAATCTCGCCACGGAAACATTGCTTGAAGCTGCTCCCCAGACAGCCGGCGATTATATGGCATATACGGTTATAGCAGTCGGTGATACTCTTTACTCCGCAGGTGTAGAATACTCAATACTTTCCGAAGACATACCCGAGCACGAGCGCGTTAAGCCCATTCCGTCAAGCGGTTCCGGCAGCTCCTCCTCCGGCGGCAGCTCGTCTTCCTCTTCTTCCACCTCCTCGTCTGATGTGAGCGGAAGCAGTCAGTCTTCGCAGAAGATGTGGGCGCAGCTCAACGACGATCATACCGTAACGGTAGGCCGGGACAAGATATCCGGCGCTTCCAAGTATGTGCTCATAGTTGAGAAGGACGGCAAGAAAGTTGAGATCGCTACAACAAGCAAGACCAAGATTACTATCAACAGGATCGCTTCCAACAACATAACACTCAATTACAAGCTCAAGGTTAAGCAGGGCGGAGTTCTTTCCGACGCTCCCACAGGCTATACGACTTCCCTCAAGGTTTACTACAAGCCCGTTGTCAAGCTGACAAGCAAGGACGGCAAGGTAACCGCAAGCTGGAAGAAGGTTCCGAACGCTACAGGCTACAGGATCTACAAGCTCGTGAACGGCAAGATGAAGCTCGTTACAGAGACCGAAAACGCAGCAGTACGCTTCAAGGCAAAGTCCGGCAAGAAGTACACATTCGCGGTAAGCGCTTGTGTAAACGGTGAGTGGACGAAGCTCTACAAGAGCGACCGTGTAAGCATCACAGCAAAGTAATATCAAAAGGCTCCCCTTTTCGGGGGAGTCTTTTTTTGTGTCCAAAAACAGAATGCCCGCAACGCTTTTTCGCATTGCGGGCATTTTTATTGAGCTTTACTTTCTCTTTTTGCGAGCCTTGATAGCAAGTGCCATAGACGCTATTGCGGCAGCGCCCATAGCTGCGGGAGAAGCTACTCCCGTATCGGGGTTCTTGTTTGCGGAATCCGTCTCGTCGAACGCTCCGAGCGGTGTCTTGTTCTCGTCGAAGTCATAGAACTCGCCGAGCGGAGTCTTGTTCTCATCGAAGTTGTAATACTCCTCGGGAACCGTGGTATCTCCGTCGCTGTCCTCAACAACAAGCTCGGGTGCGTCAACCGGAACTATCGTGGTCTCCTTCGGTGCGGAAGTCGTAGTTTCCTCAGTCACTGTGGGAGCAGCGCCTGTGGTAGTAACGATAAAGTCAACGGGCGTGTCGCTCGGAACTGTGATCTCGCGGTAGATCTTCGGTGTCGTCTTAATGCCGGCATCGGTAATCGGAGCGGAAGGAGTTGTGGTTTCCGCAGGCGTTGTCTCGGGCTTTGCAGTCTCGCCGACTGTTGTTTCCTCGGGCTTTGCGGTCTCGCCGACTGTAGTATCTTCCGGCTTTGCAGTCTCGCCGACTGTTGTTTCCTCGGGCTTTGCGGTTTCACCTACCGTCGTTTCCTCAGGCTTTGCGGTCTCGCCAACTGTTGTATCCTCGGGCTTTGCGGTCTCGCCAACTGTTGTATCCTCGGGCTTTACGGTCTCGCCAACTGTTGTATCTTCCGGCTTTGCGGTCTCGCCGACTGTTGTTTCCTCGGGCTTTGCGGTCTCGCCTACCGTCGTTTCCTCCGGCTTTGCAGTCTCGCCAACTGTTGTATCTTCCGGCTTTGCAGTCTCGCCGACTGTTGTATCTTCCGGCTTTGCAATCTCGCCAACTGTTGTATCTTCCGGCTTTGCAGTCTCGCCAACCGTTGTATCCTCGGGCTTTGCGGTCTCGCCTACCGTCGTTTCCTCGGGTTCTTCCTCTTCCTCATGAGTTGTTACAACATATATGGTTCTTCCACCGCCATATGTGGGTGTATCAGTGGGAGCCGGACTGCTGCCACCATCAGGGATATTGGAAGGATTAGAATCGTCAACCTCTGCCGGTGTATCGGTAGGTGTGCTGTCTCCGGTATCTGTGGGAGTTTCATCGGGCGTTGTATCGCCGGAATCTGCGGGTGTTTCGTCGGGTGTTGTATCACCGGAATCCGCAGGTGTCTCGTCGGGCGTTGTATCGCCGGAATCCGCAGGTGTCTCGTCGGGCGTTGTATCACCGGAATCCGCAGGTGTCTCGTCGGGTGTTGTATCGCCGGAATCCGCAGGTGTCTCGTCGGGTGTTGTATCACCGGAATCTGCGGGTGTCTCGTCGGGTGTTGTATCACCGGAATCTGCGGGTGTCTCGTCGGGTGTTGTATCACCGGAATCTGCGGGTGTTTCTGTCGGAGTTGTATCCTCGGTTTCGCCGGTAGTCTCTTCGATTATGGGCTCGCCGTCCTCAATAACAGTAGCATTTTCGGATGTCGTAACAAGGAACGGGATCTCAGTCGAAACAGGAACGGAGATCTCCTGATATGTGGTGACATCTGCGGAGGTTTCCGTAGTGTCTTCGGGTATCTCGGGAGCTGTTGTCTCCTCGGGAGTGGTCGTCTCTTCCGCTGTCGTGGTCTGCGCAGCCGTTGTACCCGTGGGAGCAAAGCCTCCATCGGGATCGGCAAGTGTGGAATCGGTAGTTGTCTCCTCGGGCGCAGCCGTTTCTTCAGCTGTTGTAGTCTCCCCGGACGTTGTATCTTCCGGTTCTTTTTCCTCGGGAGCTGTGGTTTCCTCTGCAGCTGTGGTCTCCTCGGTCTCTTCGGGCTTATCGGTATCTTCCTCTGTCTCGTCTGTGGGAGTTGTACCCTTGACTATTGCAATAACGGATTCGTCTTCGCCGTCGAATGTGGAAGAACCGAACTCGATGTTGCCCGTAAAGGACTTTCCTATTACCTGACCCTCATAGTGAGCGTTTACACCGGAATATTTACCGGAAACGATATCGGATTCCGGCGCAAGGAGCGAACCGACACCGCCGGCAATGGCAACGGTATTGCCGTTCGGAACGTTTATCAGCACCTTGGAGTTGCCGTATTTGTTTGAAGATGTAAGCTGACCTGTGGTGCTGTAAAAAGCACCCCAGTTGAATGTAAGGTCAATTGCGCCGGTACCGGTGATATTTACTATTACCGTGGAACCGTCGGGAACGTCGAACGAAAGAGCGTGGCTCGCGCTCTCCATGGAAGCGGCAGCGCCGCCCTTTAGCTCATTCAGCTCGTCAACCGTGATATTGAACACGTTGACATCGCTGTTTGTACCCTTAAAGGTGATCGTTCCGTAATTGTTTCTTATGTAGTTTGTATCCGTGCTGTCCGCAACAGTCGTACCCTGTGCGGAAGCAAGGGTCGAGCTGAGCTGTCTGAGGGAATCGAAAGCGGAATCAAAGTCTATACCACCCTGGATATACTGACCGTCGATAGTACCTGTAACACTTCCCGCAACCGTCGCACTTGCGCACTTCTGGTTATTGAAATAACCAACGTCGTAATTTCCGCCTACTGCAAGAACACCTCTTCCGTCGCCCGCGTCAACGTTGTTCATGGCGGTCTGATTGTAGTTGCCGCTCAGAAATACGTTATATCCGCTTGCTACGCCAAGAATACTCTTGACCGTAGTGCCGAGATCTTCATTTTCATTTTTGCTTACGCCGTCGGCAGCATCTCCGTCATATGCCGCTGCGGACACATTGAGTGCCGCTCCGGTAAGTGCGGAGGAAAAAACGAGTGCGGCAAGAGCCTTGCTCAACGCCTTTCTGCTTTTGATATCCATTGTTACCACCCCATTAAAAATATTATCCAAACCGTTATTGCTCTATACCCTGAGTACATTTTTCCCGGAAAAGGCACAGTAATTATTGGCTGAAAACCTTTTCATCTATTATTAATATATTACATAATGTCAAAAAAGTCAAGCGATTGTAATTGCTGTTTTTGCTCGTTTTACGCTATTTTTGCTCTCATGTGAAACTTTTTCATTTTCATTGTTATTTTACACATTTTTTACATTTCATACCACGAAGTTTTGTTGCATTATGACATACGCACATATTCAACCGTATCTATTTGTTAATGATCAACATAAAAATCTGTCCCTGTTTTTCAACAGGGACGGAATCGTTTATGTTTGATTGATATAGTGATCTGATATCAAAGCTGCACTCTCTTCTCCATAAGCTCGGGATTGTACGCATACTCGATAGCTGTCTCGGCAGTAATTATTCCCTTGCGGTACATATTCACGATGCAGTTGTCCATTGTCTCCATACCGCTCGACGACTGTATAACCGCATCGATCTGGTGCGTCTTTTCCTCGCGTATCATTGTGCGGATAGCGCTGTTCATGAGCATGATCTCGAACGCGGGAACGAGCTTTCCGTCAACTGACGGAAGAAGCTGCTGCGAAACAACGGCTTTCAGCACCATTGAGAGCTGTATTCTTATCTGATGCTGCTGTGCTGTCGGGAACACATCTATGATACGGTCAATTGTGTTCGCTGCACCGAGGGTGTGAAGCGTGGAGAATACAAGCTGTCCGGTCTCCGCCGCTGTCATAGCGACATTTATCGTCTCATAGTCGCGCATCTCACCGAGCAGAATAACGTCCGGGGACTGGCGCAGTACGGCACGCAGCGCGTCAAGGTAGCTGTGCGTGTCTATATTGATCTCGCGCTGGCTGATAATGCACTTCTTATGCTTGTGCAGAAACTCGATCGGGTCTTCTATGGTGATGATATGGCCGGTCCTTGTGGAATTTATATGGTCTATAAGGCAGGAGAGCGTGGTTGACTTACCGTTTCCGGCGGAACCGGTAATAAGTACGATACCGTTCTTGCAGGACGCAAGATCAATGACGGACTGCGGGATACCGAGATCATCAGCCTTGGGCAGCTCGAACGGTACGAAACGCAGAACTGCAGAGTATGTTCCTCTCTGGCGGTAGATGTTCGCTCTGAAACGTCCGACACCCGCGATAGAGAACGAGAAGTCGAGCTCCTTTCTCGCATCGTCGGCTATGCTGCGGTCTATCTTCGCAACCTCGAAGATCTGGTGCACAAGGTCAGCCGTCATATCCGGCTTTAAGAACTCACCGTTCTTCTGCACGAGCTGTCCCGAAACCTTGAAGCTGAGCACGGCTCCCGTGATTATAAATACGTCGGACGCGTTCATTGCCGCCGCGTCTTTAAGGATATCAATGATATTCATTATTTTAATTTCCTTTCAGATTTATTCAGAATAGTGAACCGTCCCAGACGGTTATACGCACTTCGTCCGTGCCTGTACCAACGTCGGTCTTCCACTGCTTTATCTCGTACCGTCTGCCCTCGTGCAGCTCCGGCGCGCTGTAAAACAGCACCGAGCAGTGCAGCGACATCTTATCCGTCACCGGCTCAGTCCATTCGGCTATGACACCCTCGGTATCCTGTACCGCATTCACTCCGGCAGACTGTATGCAGTCCGCGAGCAGCTCAGCTGTACCTGCCTTGTGTGCTTCTGCCGCGGCTCCGTCAAGCTCAGCGAGCTTGCGGTTCGCGCTTTCCTCCGCGCTGTAATACGCGGCGGAATTTTTACGCCCGACATCACCTATGCCGTAATTGTTCATGACCGTCTTGAACGACAGAGCCGCAAGTATTGCAAGACATATCACGACAAAAATCATGATAACGGTGACATAGCCTGTACCGAGAGAGCCGCTGCCGGCGCTTTTTGTTCTTTCCTTCTGCGCCTTCATACTTCCGCTCCCCCTTCCGCTCCGGCTGCTTCCGCGGCTTCGGCAGCCGCCTTC
>JAFPUE010000021.1 GCA_017395555.1 Ruminiclostridium sp.
CCCGAGGACACATGGTTCATACAGGATATCATCGGGCTTGACGTGTATGACGCGGACAGCGGGAAGCTGTACGGAAAGGTTGACGACATCTACCAGAACGGGACCGCGGACGTGTATTCCGTCAAAACTCCGTCCGGTGCGCAGCTTATGTTCCCGGCGATACCGGAGGTGCTGCTCGATACTGACACGGAAGCGGGGCGGATAACGATAAGACCGCTTGACGGGCTGTTTGACCCGGAGGTGATCGAAGATGATAAGGATTAACATTGCCACGCTGTTCCCTGAGATGTGCGAGGCGTTCCTGTCGGAGAGCATTATCGGACGGGCGAGGAAGTCCGGTGCGGTGGAGATAGGCTGCCGGAACATACGGAGCTACACGCTTGACAAGCACCGCCGTGTGGATGACAAGCCTTTCGGCGGCGGCACGGGCATGGTGATGCAGGCTCAGCCGATATACGACTGTGTCATGTCGATCATCGGGGATCTCGGTGAGGGTGCGAAGCCGCGGCTGATCTATATGTCTCCGCAGGGCAGGACGCTCACGCAGGATATTGTTCGGGAGCTCGCCGCGGAGGACGATCTTATTATACTCTGCGGGCATTACGAGGGTGTTGACCAGCGTGTGCTTGACGAGTTGGGATTTGAGGAGATATCGGTGGGGGATTACGTCGTGACGGGCGGTGAGATGCCTGCGCTGATACTTACGGACGCGGTCTGCCGTTTACAGGAGGGCGTTCTGCCGAATGAGGACGCGTATTCAAAGGAGAGCCACTACAACGGGCTTCTGGAACACCCGCAGTACACGCGCCCGGAGGAATGGCGCGGCAGACGCGTTCCCGAGGTGCTGATATCCGGGCATCACGCGAATATTCAGAAGTGGCAGGACGAGCAGTCTCTGGAAGTCACGCGGGAAAAGCGCCCGGATATGCTGAGCCGCGCCGAAGCCGGCGCGGGCAGTAGCTGTATTTCATAGTTCCTTCTATGGGCGGCTCCCATAGAAATTCAGTGGGGTTGGCGATGACTCCGAATCCGTAGCGACATTCTTCTACTGACAGCCGTAGCACCACGGTTAGCTATTCTCTGTTATTTTCGCAATGAAATATTGCCAACCCCACTGCGTTTCAGTCTGCTGCTGCCCATAGCAGAAAACTCTGAAATACTGCATTTATTTAGGGTGTCAAGCCCCCTTTTTTAAAGGGGGCTTGCGGGGTCGCAGGGGCAGAGCCCCCGTCTCAAAATCTCTCTTCTCCGAAACGCGCCCATGGATCCAAGGTGAAACCTTGGTCGAGTCCGGGGCGAAGCTCCGGCGGGGCTTGGGGCGGCGCCCCAAACAGCGAAGCAGCAGACGCTTCACCGAAAGTATCTTTAGCGTCCCTGTCCTTGCTGTTGAAAGGTATTGTTTATGTTGAATAGGCTGTTGAAAAGTTTTTGGACAAAATCAACAACAACGGTTGATAAATGTTGTTTTGATTAAGTGTAATCGGAGAATTATCTTGAAAAAGGGGTAAAAAGGCAAAAAATATGTTGACTTGAAAAGGTTTTGAGATTATACTAATGATGTAAACGGCAGACAGTATATAATGCCGTAAGGAGACAATCATAAAGTATAAAGACGGAGGGATCTTTTTATGTTCGTAAGAGAAGTAGAAGTAAAGAATCAGGTTGGACTGCATGCAAGACCCGCTACATTCTTCATTCAGAAGGCAAATGAATACAAGTCTTCTATATGGGTAGAGAAAGAAGAGCGCAGAGTAAACGCTAAGAGCCTTCTCGGTATCCTTTCACTCGGTATCGTAGGCGGCACACCTATCCGCATCATCGCTGACGGTTCCGATGAGCAGCTTGCTGTTGACGGACTCACAAAGCTCATTGAAAGCGGTTTCGAGGAATAATAGATACACAGCAGATAATAAAGCCGCACTTTCGGGTGCGGCTTATATTTTTGGAGAAATTATGAAAAAGCTGAAAAGACTTATCCCTATATATATTATAATGGTATGCTGCATTGTTGCTTTTGCGGGGTGCGGCGGCGGGAGCTACGAGGGAAAAGACCTTGTGGACAAGGCGAAAAAGCTCCATACAGAGCTTGAAGCCGCACATATCACCGTTTCCGACAAAATGTCCGGTGATGTTCTGCAGGAGATAACCTACCGGTTTGTCGGAGACGTTATGCAGTATATGTATGTCGGACGAGATCTTGACACCGGGGAGGAATACTACGAGTTCAACAACGGCACCGAGCTTGACACATGGCATACCGGAGATACGCAGTGGACTGCTGTTGCGAAGGGCAGCGAGGGCTACTACAACTATTCCCGCGCTAAACGGCATTACTTCGCGGACGGAGAGCTACTGCTGAATGACTACGCGGCGGCAGTCAGAAACGCTAAGATCATAAACGAGGTCGGCGGTATTAAGAGGGTGCTTATACAGTATGATGATGCTAAGATAGCGCAGTATGAGCAGATGTCGGGAATTACAGATTATAGTCAGGAATATTGGACAGACAATATTTTCAACAGTAATGTTATAGTTGATAACGGACAATGCGGTTCGCTGTTTGTAACTTACAGCAGGGACGGCAAGAAGTATTCATATCATATCAAAATAGACTCCAATGACCCCGCCGAGCCCATAGAACGTGTCGAGCCGCCCGCTCTTGCCGGAAATACGGAGAATACGCAATGAAAAGACGAAATATCGCCCTTGTGCTCAATATCGCGGCGTTCGTCTGCGGCTGTGTGGGGATAATCTTTCGCCTGTCGCACAGCCTGAGCGACTTCTTCCTATACTATACGCAGATCTCGAACGTCGTCGCGGTCATTTCCTCGGCAATGTACATAGCCTGCCGGAATACGCAGAACAAACGGCTCCGCGGGGCGGTCACGGCTTCGCGGTATCTCGGCGCGTGTATGCTTACCATGACTTTTCTCGTCGTGGTGTGCATCTTCGTCCCGTTCGGAACGGAAGTCACCACAAGGCGGCTGCTCGGATCGGTGAACGGGATACTGCACCATATCGTCTGCCCCGTGGTATCGGTGATATCTTACATATTCTTTGAGGACGGGGTAAAAACGAAAAAGGCGATACTGATACCGTTTATTGCCACGGCAATATATGCGCTGACGGTGTACGCGCTGAACTTCCTGCGGCTTGCGAATGCGCCGTACCCGTTCTTCGAGGTGTACGATCACCCGATATGGGAGCTGGTGCTGTGGTTCTTCGGGCTTATGGGGCTTGTAACGGGGATCGCGGTCATGGTGAGGGCGGCAAATATCGGGATAAGAAAAAAGAAGTGAACCGGCGGGTGTCGGTTCACTTTTATATTTTCTTGCTGTTTGATCTGCCGAGGATATAGTCGGTCGATACGTTGTAGAAGTCGGCGAGCTTTATAAGGTGTTCGGTGGGGAGCGTCTGAAAACCACGTTCGTAGCGCGAATAAACGGTCTGCTTTATTCCGAGGACTTCCGCTATCTGCGTCTGGTTCATGTCCATATCTTCACGCAGGTCGCGAAGCCGTGGGAAATACATATACATATAGCTCACCTTTCGATTGTTTTTTTAGATAAACTTTCGGTCAGGATTTTGTTTTATATGCCGAAAATTGTTTAGCACTTATCTGTACTATTGACTTTATCACAAAAATGGGGTATAATACATATTATAGTACTTATAAGTACTAAAATCTATTTTGGAGGAAAGTTTGAAAATGAAAAAACTGTATGAAAACCATAAAGGGTTATTTATAACGGTGATAGTGCTGATAAGTGCTGTATTGTTCTATTTTTTCTGCTATATTAGCTGGGCATTCTTCTATGGCGGAGATTATACATTCAGAAATGAGATCTATAATGTGAATATGTTCGGTTCGTTTACTATGACCGATAAAAAAGGGGAGACACATACCGGCTCTCTCAAGCCTATGGACTATAATCCGTTCATAAATAAAGGTGAATATGTTCTGTGTGATGATACGACCGGAAAAATATATCCGGTAATAAAATGCAGCCAAGGCGGGACAAACTATCTGTCATACAGGTGTCCGATTTGCGATTCGCCGTTTATGACACAGGATATCAAGGACACGCAGAATGCGGGAAGGTTAAATACATACGGTGTATGCCTTGACTGCATAGAAAGCAAAAATAAATATCTTTCGCTCTTCTCCGATATTGACCCGGAAATATTTGATACAAATCTGCACCCCATTGACGGGAAATGCGATATTTGCGGCAGCGCGGCAGCATATACAGATAAGTATGAGGAATACTGCGAAAATCATTTGGACTGTCTTGTCTCCTCTATAGAAAGTGTAATACCTCATTGGTGTGACTGCAGCGAAATAGATGTCTCCGAATTTTCGGCTGCCACCAAAATATGTTTCCAGATCGGAACTGTAAAAATGCGTGAAGAAGGATATCTGTTTGAACTTGATTGTCCCGATAAGGGCATAGATTATTATGAATATAATAATTTAACCGGTGAATATGAGCTGGAAGAAAATAAACTTGTAGAAGGCATACAGGGTGAAGCACCTTTGGCGACCCTTTTATCTAACAATACCGCAAAATTCAATCCGCTTAAGGGCTCAAAATCAGAGTACACGCTTTGTCTGAATGTTACAAAGCCCGACGGTGAAGTGAAGCAGATAAAACTTGTTAAGAACAGACCGTAATTCTGTTGATTGTGGTAATTGGATTTGCTGAGGAGGTATAACAATGTTTAGGAATTCGGGAAAAAAGATTATGATCCTTTCCAAAATAATATGTTGGGTAGGAATAATTGTATTTATAATTATTGCGATACTATCATTCGCAACTATTAAAGGTTACATAGGTCAGATTATATATTACTATAAACACGGTGATATTAATAAACCGTTTTATGTAGAATTATTTGAAAGAGGAATTATAAGTATATTTGGTGCTTTTATATCATATTATGTCAGCTTGTTTGTGTATGGTTTCGGGGAATTGGTAGATCGCTTCTGCAAAACCGATAATACATATTTAGACGGCAGGAATGATAATGAGAAAAATATGAATTAGTCTAATATAATGGCTCAAAAAGACAAAAGCGGCGCATTTCTTCCGAAATGCACCGCTTTTGTCATTGTTGCACAAAACGGCGCTCTGAAATTGTTAAAAATTCTACATAGGAAATTTTCAAAAAATATTGCTATTTATAGAAAAATAATGTATAATACTTGTTGCACGCTGTAAATGCGTTGAAACCGAAGGTTGCACCGAAAGGTGGGAATTTCGGCGGAGTATGCGGGGTCACGAATCCCGCGAAAGGCTTTTTACCCGCACAATGAAGCGGGGAAGGGTTCGCCAGTGACGGATACCCCCTGCAAATATTCCACATCCCGGCGAGATATCGTCAGGCAGGGAACACACGATATAGTGTAAGCGTAAAACAGCCTTCCCGGACACATAATCAAGTGCAAATATTACGAAAGGGGTAAACTACAGTGGCAGCAAAGGAAGTTGTAAGAGTCAAGATCAAGGGCTATGAACACGGAATCGTTGATGCGGCAGCGGCTAAGATCGTTGAGACCGCAAAGAGAACAGGTTCGAGAGTTGCAGGACCTATCCCGCTCCCTACAAACAAGGAAGTCATTACGATCCTTCGTGCGGTTCATAAGTACAAGGACAGCCGTGAACAGTTCGAGCTCAGGACTCACAAGCGTCTTATCGACGTAATCCGCCCGACAAACAAGACCATAGAAGCTCTCCAGAGTCTTGAATTGCCGGCAGGCGTAGAAATTTCCATGGAATTCTAAGCGATTCCCCACCGAGCACTTCATAAAGGTGCCAAAGACAGAAGTTTCGAGTTATGTCGGGGTATCCCGACCGCTAACCAAGGCAGATACGCTGCACTTGGTCACGTTGAGACAATGCTCAACCAATAACCAATAGGAGGAAAAACCATGAAAAAAGGTTTGATCGCAAAGAAGATCGGTATGACACAGATCTTTGACGAAGCGGGAAACGTTGTTCCCGTAACGGTAGTTGAAGCAGGCCCGTGCGTAGTCGTACAGAAGAAGACGACAGAAAATGACGGATACGAGGCTGTTCAGCTCGGCTTCGGCGATGTATCGCCCAAGCACACAAACAAGCCTATGCAGGGACATTTCAAGAAGAACGACGTGCCTTTCAAGAAGACACTCAAGGAGTTCAGACTTGACGATATCTCCGGAATGAACGTAGGCGACATACTCAAGGCTGACACATTTGCAGCCGGCGACGTTATCGACGTCCAGGGCACAAGCAAAGGTAAAGGCTATCAGGGTGCTATAAAGCGTCATAACCAGCACAGACTTAAGATGACACACGGTGCGGGCCCCGTACAC
This sequence comes from Ruminiclostridium sp., assembly GCA_017395555.1. GTDB lineage: Bacteria > Bacillota > Clostridia > Oscillospirales > Ruminococcaceae > Ruminiclostridium_E. The sequence continues at coordinate 6,356 of JAFPUE010000021.1, forward strand.
AGAGAGCCCGGCTCAATGGGCGCGTGCTCCTCGCCTTCGAGAATATTCCCCGGCAAGGGAATGCCCGGCCACATGGGTGTTGACACCGTAACGGTGCAGAACCTCGTTGTTGTCAAAGTTGACGCGGAAAACAATCTTATCGCAATCAAGGGTGCTGTTCCCGGTCCTAAGGGCGGAGTGCTTTGCATTACTGATGCGGTTAAGGCGTAAGGAGGAGGATCACTATGGCAAACGTAAAAGTATATGATATGAACGGTCAGCCTGTTTCCGACCTCGAGCTTAATGATGCGGTATTCGGCATCGAACCGAACGCTGTGGTAATGCATGCTGCGGTAGTTAATTACCTCGCAAATCAGCGTCAGGGCACACAGTCCACGCTCACAAGAACAGAGGTAAGCGGCGGCGGCAAGAAGCCCTGGAGACAGAAGGGCACCGGTCACGCAAGACAGGGCTCCACAAGATCTCCTCAGTGGAGACACGGCGGAGTTGCTCTCGGACCCAAGCCCAGAAGCTACAGCTACTCATTAAATAAAAAGGTCAAGAGACTCGCTCTCCTTTCCGCTCTTTCGTCGAAGTGCGCGGATAACGATATCGTAGTCGTTGACGCTATCAAGACGGATGAGTTCAAGACAAAGACGATCGTGAATATGCTGAAGGCTCTCAATGTTGACGATAAGGCGCTTATCGTTCTCGATACAGCGGACAAGAAGGTCATCAAGAGCGCAGCCAATATCCCCGGTGTTAAGACCACCCAGTACAACACCCTCAATGTTTACGATATCCTTAACTACAACAAGTTCATCGTTGTAAAGGATGCGGTGGCAAAGATAGAGGAGGTATATGCGTAATGGAAAAGACAGCACAAGACATTATCGTACGTCCGATAATCACCGAAAGATCGATGGCAGGTATCGCGGAACGCAAGTACACATTCAGAGTTGCGGACGGCGCGAACAAGATCGAGATAAAGAAAGCGGTCGAAAAGCTCTTCGGCGTTAAAGTCGAAAAGGTAAACACGATCAGCGTAAAAGGCAAGAAGAAAAGAATGGGCAGACACGAGGGGTATACCTCCGACTGGAAAAAGGCTATAGTTACACTCACAGCCGATTCCAAGACCATCGAGTTCTTCGACGGAATGATATAAGGAGTGAAGATAAATGGCTATAAAGACATATAAGCCCGTCACACCCGGCAGACGCGGAATGACGGTCATTGATTACAGCGGCTTATCTAAGGTCGCTCCCGAGAGAAGTCTTCTCGAAACTCTCAAAAAGCATTCCGGACGCAACAGCTACGGACGTATCACCGTCAGACATAAGGGCGGCGGAAACAGAAGAAAGTACAGAGTTATCGACTTCAAGAGAAACAAGCTCGGTATGAACGCGGAAGTAAAGACTATCGAATACGATCCGAACCGTTCCGCTTTCATCGCTCTCGTTCAGTACGAGGACGGCGAGAAGAGATATATCCTCGCTCCCGATAAGCTCGGCGTAGGCGACACGGTAAGAAGCGGCGCAGATGCCGACATCAAGCCCGGCAACGCTCTCCCGCTGGCTAATATCCCCGTAGGTACCGTAATCCACAACATCGAGCTCCACCCCGGAAAGGGCGCACAGCTCGTCCGCTCCGCAGGCAACATGGCTCAGCTCATGGCTAAGGAGAACGGAATGGCTCTTCTGAGACTCCCCAGCGGCGAGCTCAGAAACGTTGCGGAAAACTGCATGGCTACCATCGGCGTAGTAAGCAACGCGGATCACGCGAATGTAAACTACGGTAAGGCAGGACGCGTAAGACATATGGGCGTAAGACCTACCGTAAGAGGTTCCGTAATGAACCCGAATGACCACCCGCACGGCGGTGGTGAAGGTAAGTCTCCTGTAGGACGTCCCGGCCCTGTAACACCGTGGGGCAAGCCCGCTCTCGGTTACAAGACCAGAAAGACCAACAACAGAACAGACAAGTTCATCGTTAAGAGAAGAAACGCTAAGTAATCAACAACAACGCCGCACACCGCGGCTCAAGCTGCTGTTAATAAGGGTGCGTAGTGCGGATGACGCGTGTAAAACGTATCTCATTAACTTGCAGCAATGCTTGAAAGGAAATAATAACCATGAGCAGAAGCATAAAGAAAGGCCCTTATGTCCAGGAAGCTCTCTACAAGCGCGTTCTCGCAATGAACGAGGCTAACGAGAAGAAGGTCCTCAAGACATGGAGCCGCTCCAGCACAATATTCCCCGATTTCGTAGGTCACACGATCGCTGTCCATGACGGACGCAAGCATGTGCCGGTTTATATCACAGAGGATATGGTAGGTCATAAGCTCGGCGAGTTCGCCCCCACAAGAACCTTCAAGGGTCATGTGGGCAGCAAGACCACCAAGAAGTAAGGAGGAGAAACGAATGGAAGCAAGAGCTGAATTAAGACAGGTTCGTATTTCTCCCCGTAAGGTAGGAATCGTCCTCGATCTTATCAGAAATAAACCCTGCGAAGTCGCTATGGCGATACTCAAGAACACTCCCAAGGCAGCTTGCGAGCCCCTTGAAAAGCTCTTAAAGTCCGCTATGGCAAACGCAGAAAACAACCACAATATGGATCTCAGCCGCTGCTATGTAGCCGAAGCACACTGCGGCGCGGGCGTTACTCTCAAGAGAATCAGACCCGCAGCAAAGGGCAGCGCACACAGGATCTTAAAGAGAACGTCCAACATCGTTCTGGTCGTTAAGGAATCGGAATAAGGAGGTAAACAAATGGGACAGAAAGTTAATCCCCACGGTCTCAGAGTAGGCGTAATCAAGGATTGGGATTCCCGCTGGTTTGCCGGAAAATCAACCTTTGGCGACACACTCGTTGAAGACTACAAGATCCGTGAATTTCTTAAGAAAAAGCTCTACAAGGCAGGTATCCCCTCGATCGAGATCGAAAGAGACGCTGCCAAGGTAAAGGTAAACATCTCCTGCGCAAAGCCCGGTATGGTAATCGGTCAGAAGGGCGCAGAGATAGATAAGCTCAGAACAGAGCTCGAAAAGCTCACAAAGGGCAAGACTGTTCTCGTGAACATCATCGAGATCAAGAACCCCGATCTTTCCGCACAGCTCGTTGCGGAGAACATCGCTTCCCAGCTTGAAGCCCGTGTATCCTTCAGACGTGCTATGAAGTCCTGCATCGGCAGAACAATGAAGCTCGGCGCAAAGGGTATCAAGACTCAGGTCGCAGGCCGTCTCGGCGGTGCCGAGATCGCACGTTCCGAGAGCTACCACGAGGGTACGATCCCGCTGCAGACACTCCGTGCCGACATCGACTACGGTGTGGCAAGAGCAAATACCACATACGGCGTTATCGGCGTAAAGGTATGGATCTACAAGGGCGAGGTGCTCAAGGGCGAGGTTCGTGAGAACAGAAACGAAAGACCCGCAAGAAGAAGAAACGACAGGAATGACAGAAACGGCGAAGCAAGAAGACCCCGCCGTCCCAGAAATTCCGAGAGACCCGAAAGAAACAACGAAGGGGGTAATGAATAATGTTACTTCCAAAGAGAGTAAAGTACAGAAGACAGCAGAGAGGCCGCATGACCGGTAAGGCTATGCGCGGCAACAAGGTTACAAACGGAGATTACGGTCTTCAGGCTCTTGAGCCCGCATGGATCACCTCCAACCAGATAGAGGCTGCCCGTATCGCGATGACAAGATACATCAAGAGAGGCGGTCAGGTATGGATAAAGATATTCCCCGACAAGCCCGTGACCGAGAAGCCTGCCGAGACACGAATGGGTTCCGGTAAAGGTTCTCCCGAATATTGGGTAGCAGTCGTAAAGCCCGGCAGAGTTCTCTTCGAGATCGCAGGCGTTTCCGAAGAGGTAGCAAGAGAGGCTATGCGTCTTGCAATGCACAAGCTTCCTATCAAGTGCAAGTTTGTAGCAAAGGAAAAGGAGGCTGAAGAGTAATGAAGAAGATCACAAAAGAGATCAGAGACCTTTCCGAGATGGAACTGCAGAACAGAGCTGCGGAACTCAAGCAGGAGCTTTTCAACCTTCGCTTCCAGCTTGCTGTAAATCAGCTTGACAACCCCACAAGAATAAAGGCGGTCAAGAAAGAGATCGCAGTTATCAAGACCATACAGCGTGAGCGTGAGCTCGCGGCTAAAAGCTGAGAGGGGAGGATAAACGGAAATGGAAGAAAGAAATCTGAGAAAAACAAGAGTCGGCAAGGTCGTAAGCAATAAGATGGAAAAGACCATAGTTGTCGCAATTGCAGATAACGTTCGCCACCCTCTGTATAACAAGATCATCAAGCGCACGATAAAGCTCAAGGCGCATGACGAAGAGAACACCTGCAATATCGGTGATACGGTCGAGATCATGGAGACAAGACCTCTCTCCAAGGATAAGAGATGGCGTCTTGTAAATGTGATCGAGAGAGCTAAGTAAGCGGAAGGAGCAAGTATACCATGATACAGATGCAGACACGTCTCAAGGTCGCTGACAACACAGGCGCTAAAGAGCTTATGTGTATCAGAGTGCTTGGCGGTACACGCAAAAGATATGCCAACATCGGTGATGTTGTTGTTGCTTCAGTAAAAAAAGCAATACCAGGCGG
>JAFPUE010000022.1 GCA_017395555.1 Ruminiclostridium sp.
CGGGAGCGTGACCTTGCGGAATATGGTAAATCCCTTTGCGCCCATAAGCGCCGCGGCTTCTTCTTCGTCCGTTCCCTGTGCGTCAAGCACGGGGAGTATCTCGCGCGATATGAACGGGAACGTTACAAAAACCGTTGCAAGGATAATTCCCGGTACGGCGTAAACCACCATGAAATCTATGCTTTCGAGCAGGGGATAGAGCGCGCTCTGTCTGCCGAATGTAAGCACGAATATAAGACCCGCGATTATCGGCGATACTGTGACCGGAAGGTCTATAAGCGTTACGAGCAGCTTCTTTCCGTGAAATCTGAACTTTGATATTGCCCACGCCGCGAACAGTCCGAATATAGTGTTTATCACAACTGCGAATATCGTAGCTTCAAGTGTCAGCAGCAGCGCGCTTACCGTATCGGGGTCGGAAAGCGTTTCGAGATACGGAACGATACCTTTCCGGAATGCCTCGTAAATAACCGTGATAAGCGGCATCACAAGCATCACGAACAGGAACAGGACACTTATGGTTATGAGTATTATTTTTACCGCTGTCGAGCCTGTTGTTTTCGCGTGTATGTCTGTGCTGCCTTCGCGCGATATAACACGTTTTGCGGGCTTTACGGCTAATGTGTTTTCCGCTGCCATTTCAGTGCCCTCCTTTCAGTATTTTTGCGCTGCGTATCTGTATGATGTTTACGATGAAGAGTATCAGGAATGCCGCCGCGAGCATAACGAGAGCTATTGCAGTCGCGCTCGGATAGTCGTATTCCTGCAGCTCCGACATTATGATAAGCGGAGTGATCTCCGTTTCATACGGCTGGTTTCCGGCAATGAAAACGACGCTTCCGTATTCGCCGAGGCAGCGGCCGAACGCGAGCCCGAAGCCTGTGAAAACAGCGGGTCTGAGCTCGGGGAGAATGACTTTCCAGAAAGTGCGTGTGCGGCTTGCTCCGAGAATACCGGCGGCTTCCTCGTACAGCGGGTCGAGCTTTTCAAGAACAGGCTGCACGGTGCGTACAACGAAAGGTATGCCAATAAATATCAGCGCTATCGTTATGCCTATACGCGTGTATGCGATCTTTATCCCCATATTCGCGAAAATACCGCCTATCCAGCCCGAGTCAGCATACAGAGATGTGAGAGATATACCCGCAACAGCAGTCGGGAGCGCGAACGGAAGCTCGATCATACCGTCAAGTATGCGCTTGCCCGGAAAGTTATAGCGCACAAGCACCCACGCGAGTATCACGCCCATTACAGCGTTTACTACCGACGCTATGAATGATGTCAGCAGACTTACCCCGAAGCTCGCCACAACGCGCGGACGGGTGATGACCTTTATTATATCTGTGAAGTCCATTTTCGCGGTGAATATCACAAGCGATGCCAGCGGTATCAGAACCATGATGCTAAGCAGCGCAAGTGTTATGCCCATTGAAATCCCGAATCCGGGAATTATGCGTTTACTGTTTTTCATAAAAATACCTGTTTTATAGCATATCCCCACCTTGAAGGCGGGGATATACTTTTCTGTGAAAGGAAGGAACTTTTAAATGGTTTATATTTTTATCTTAATCCTGTTCGTAGATCTGGTCGAAAAGTCCGCCGTCTGCGAAATGCTTTGCGAACGCTTCATCCCAGCCGCCGAAATCGTTGATAGTAACGAGGTTGATGTTAAGGTCGAATGTGTCGGAGAATTCGGCAAGAACCTTTTCGTTGGAGGGACGGTAGAAGTTTTCGCCGGCAATTCTCTGCGCTTCCTCGGAGTAGAGGTAATTCAGATATTCGGTAGCAACTTCACGGGTGCCGTTCTTGTCAACTACCTTATCAACTATCGCTACAGAGGGCTGAGCGAGAATGCTTATGCTCGGAGTTACGATCTCATAATCGTCGGGATATTCCTTGAGGGAAAGGAATGCTTCGTTCTCCCATGCGAGAAGTACATCGCCCTGCTTGTTCTCAACGAAGGAGTTTGTAGCTCCTCTTGCGCCGGAATCGAGCACGAGAACGTGAGAATAAAGCTTCTTGATATAGTCAACTACCTTTGCTTCATCGTTGTTATATTCCTTCTGAGCCCATGCCCATGCAGCAAGGTGGTTCCAGCGTGCGCCGCCGGAGGTCTTGGGGTTCGGTGTGATGATGCCCACATCGTCTCTTGCGAGGTCGCCCCAGTCAAGAATGTTCTTCGGGTTGCCCTTGCGTACAAGGAAAACTATCGTCGAGGTGTACGGTGAGCTGTCAAGCGGGAATTCGCTTACCCAGCCGGGTTCGATGAGTCCTGCGTCGCGTACCGAGTTTACGTCATATTCGAGTGCGAGTGTTACCACATCGGCAGGGTTTCCGTTTGCAACTTCGAGAGCCTGCTTGCCGGAACCGCCGTGGGACTGTGTGATATCTACGGTCGAGTCATGCTCGGATTCCCAGTGCTTTTTGAAAGCCTCGTTGTAAGCAGCGTAAAGCTCGCGTGTCGGGTCGTAAGAAACGTTTATTATCGAATAATTCCTGCCCGCTGCCGGAGCTGCGCTTGTTGCTTCCGTGGCATTTGTTGCCGAAGCGTTAGCGCATGATGTAGCGGCGAATAATGTTGTTATAAGTGCGAGTGAAGCTGCTGTTGTTTTAAATAATGTACCTTTCATTTTTGAATACCTCATTTCATAAAATTTCCAAAACTTTTTATTCTCCCCGCGAGAGGCGTGGAAGTCATTATGTCTTATTTTGTGAAATGGGATTCAACAGCGGACAACTCCTCCCGCCGAACGTAATGTTATTCTTTTCATAGCTTGTCTCCTTTTGTCCGTCACTGTCAGCAACTGTTTTTGTCGCCTGACCTGTTGACAGCATTAGCCTACTAATCATATCTATCTGATATGATTTATCTCTATGTGCCTATAATACTACATTTCACACGGGTTGTCAATATCAAAAACTTAAGTTTGTAGATTTTCACATTTTTATCGAATTCCGACTGAAAACTTTTCGTTCAAAAAAATCATAATAATCTGATATGTATTTGGGGTAATATGGGATAATTGCCGATAATAAAAGAACCGGACAACAAAATAGGATGCTGTCCGGTGTTTATCATAATTCTGTTGTATTCGCTTCGACCATAGGGAAGTACGCTTTCTCCTATATGTTGACTACAGCGTTTCTTATCTTTTTCAGCACTTCAGGTATTTTGGTATCGGCAGCTTCAAAGATCGTGTCGTTTGATGTATCAAGGATAAGCGGCAGAGCCTTTTCGGGAATTGTTATACCCGGAAGCTCCTCATCGGTGTGACCCTCGTAATAAAGCACGGTGCCGTAATAGAGATGCACAGAGAACTCGGTCACCTTTCTTACCTTTCTGCCCTTATAATCAGCGTCGCCGTCACTCACAGGATCAACTACCGTAAGACGGAACTTTGTGTTCTCATCTGCGATCTTTTTGCTGTCCGTGACTATTCCGAGATAGTCAAGCAGCATACGCGGAGTCAGCTTTGCAACTATGTTCGATTTCATCACGATGCGTTTCAGGGTATCGTCAGTCCTGCGTTCTCGCAGATCGTGAGCGCCGCTTAGATATGCGTTTCTCCAGACGCTGGATTCCGCACGGTATCCAAGCTGCTCAAGAGCGTCGGCTTCAAGATAGCGTGCGCGGGTGTTGTCGGGGTTTGCGAAAACGACATATCCCGCTGCTTTTGCCGCCTGCTCATATCTTCCGTTTGCAAATTCTTCCTCGGCAAGCTCTAAAACGCGCTCCTCCGAACCCGCATATCGCAGGAACAGCTCTGCTTCTTCCTTTTCTGTGAGCGGGTCTATCTCGTTAGGGTCGCCGTTCCAGAAGCCGAGATATTTTGTATATACGGCACGTGAGTTTATCTGAAGCGAGCCGTAGTA
>JAFPUE010000023.1 GCA_017395555.1 Ruminiclostridium sp.
ACTCAAATTGTGCCGCTATTGCGTAACACCACTTCAGACTCCAGCAAGTCCTATTCATTAACGCAGAATCACGGGAACGCTTACTTCGATGTTCGGCATTCCGGCTCAGAAGGGATACATCAGAACGCATATCACCGACTCACACCTACCGTCGGCTCTCTGGAGACATTGGCGAACCTCTGCGTGTCTTCCTCACAGCTTATGTGTTGGATTATAGCACAACATATTTTATTTGTCAATAGGTTTTTTAAAAAATTTTCGGCATTTATTTTTCCGGCAGCTATCGCGAACAGATCGAACAACAGATAAGTGCCGCCGCGCTTTAAAACTCTGCTCACTTCACCGATGCTGTGCTCAATATCCGGGAAATGGTGCATTGAGTATCTTGTGACTGTCAGGTCAAAAGTTCCGGGCACGAACGGATAATCAATTCCGTCACAGCTGACAAAGGACAGGTTGTTAATGCCTTCCGAAACAGCTTTATTCCGAATATTAGTTTTGAAGCCGGGTTTTAACTCCCGGCTTTTTTTGTAATTTGTTCTGTTTTTGCTTTTTTCGGAATGATAGCCTCACGGCGTGAGATAATGTCCTTCGCTGTGATATGCGGGTTGTGGTAGCGCGTTCTGCTTTCGGGCAGTCCGAGCCGCCGGGTTATGATATTGTCGAGCTTTCTGTACGCCTCGGGCGTGCTGAACATTATCGCTTTCTTCGGGCAGTAAACCACGCAGGCGTTGCAGCCGATACAGTTATGGTTCCAGACCGGGTGTCTGTCCGTGATCGTGATGTTCCCGCACGGGCAGAGCTTGCTGCAAAGTCCGCATCCGACGCAGCTTTCCGAGGTGTAGAAGCCCTTGTCATATTCATGCTGTACATTGAGGAACGGCACCATCATCTTATCGTAACGGTTTCTCGTGAGCGCGGACATATTCGGGTATTCGTTCATGCGGCGCTGCGCGATATTATCACCGATACGCCTTGCATAGCGATCGGAACGCGGCACCATGAACTTCGGCGGCGGGAACGGCTCATAGGCCACGCACTGACTTGCGACGCAGCGCAGAGGCATTCCGTAATGCAGGCGGGTGCCTTTTTCCCGCAGTATCACGTCTATCGTCTCAAAGCACCTTCCGTGTACGCCGACGTAAGTTGCAACCATAAACACATAGGCGTTCGGGTTCACTTCAAGCTGTCCCGCGAACTCCTTCATAGGCTCGGGAACGTCCCATTCGTAAACGGGACAGACAAATCCCACAACATCGGCTTTCGCGGCAAGACCGCCGGTTGCGCCTTTCTTTACGGAGAAGATGACCGCACCGCCGATACGGGATGCTATTATTCTCGCGGCTCGCAGGCTGTTGCCCGTGCCGCTGAAACAGTAAATCACGTTTTTCATATTCTGCCTTTCCGATCCCCCAAATACCGCGCCGCCGGTCATACATGGGCTCTCATTTTTTCGGCGTGTCCGCAGGCAGTCTCGCAGTGATATAATCCAGCACGAAATCAAAATCGGCGGGTTCCGCGTACACCTGATTTTTATTTAGCAGCTCATTGACATATATCGTATGTCTGCCGCGGCGGACCTTGATATTCTTCACCTTATCGAACTCGCTGTTTAATGTGTTGTGAACGGCGGAGCCGATACCTATGCCCACAGCCGTGACATTGCCGGTCAGTATTCCCGCCATAGCGGTCAGCCAGCCCAGAGCCTGCGCCTTCTCAAACTGCTTCTGCATCTGTGTATGGGTCACACCCGCTTCGTCCATTTCAAACAGCACGATGTATTTCCAGCCGTTCTGCGCCGCCACGATCACATACGCGATGTATCCGATAACAAACAGCACAAGCGCGACTATACCGATATTTTTGGTGCTGTCGAGCAGACCTTCCACGGAGAAGTCGCCGTCTATGAGCATCAGCAGCACTTGAAATACCCACACCCCGAGAAGGATACCGCCGAATATCTTCCAGATCGTGAACAATACCGTGGGGTTCTTCATCATTTTAAACTCGTAGATCCAGCGGTACACCCCGTCGGGACACAGATAGATGTTCTCCGTGACCTTCTGCCCCTGTATCGGCGGCTTTGTTTCAGCCGCTTCCGCTCCCGTTTTATTCTTGCCCGTAAGCTCGCCGCATTCCGGACAGAAACGGGCATTGTCGTCTATCTGCGCACCGCATTTTGAACAGAACATAAAAATCACCGCCTTTTCTTTATTATACAGTATTATAAACAAAAAAGCAATACAATTATTAGAATATATTACAAATCTGTGTATTTTATTGAAATATTTCATGCATTATGCTATAATAATTCTGTAAATGAATAAATCTCCTGCGCGAAAGGAGCTCATTATGCCAAATTTCTGTTCTAACTGCGGAAGACCGCTGAAAAACGGTGTGACATTCTGCGGAAACTGCGGAACCGTCATATATAACACACCGCGGCAGCCGTCACAGCCGCAGTATCCCGCACAGCCCGCACAGCCGGTGCAGCCTGTACAGCAGCCGGTCATGCCGCAATATAACCCACAGCCGCAGCAGTATAATCCGCAGGCGCAGTATAACGCACCCGCGCAGCCCTACGCCGCGCCCGTTTATCCGCAGCCCGCACAGCCGATGCCTGAATTTATCGGGGAGCATACATTAACGGGCGGCGGCGAGCTCGGTATAGACCTCGGTGTGCCAAAGGCGGCAATACCCGAAAAGATCGGCTCGCTCACCAACCCGGTAGGCGCACTTTTCAGCGGTCTCGGAAGCGCACTGGCGGGTCCGTTTGTGATGTTTGCGCATATCAAGGCTCTGCTGTTCACCGCGGCGATCTCGGCACTGTGGATATGGCTTGGAAGCCTTGCTGAAAACGGCGAAACCAACATCTGGACAGACATATTATTCGTACTGACCTACGCAAAGGGCGGCACATACGGCACGACGGTGAATGTCATCGGCGAATTTTTCGGAAAAGCGCTGGTTGCGGGAGGGCTCTGTACCCTGCTCTACGGCGGCATACCGAAGATCGGAAAGGGACTGAAAAGCCTGTTCACCACAAAGGGCTTCAATATCGGCAGCCTTCTTATCGGGCTTTCCGTCGCTATGGCTTGCGGGAAATTCTTCGCGGGCGAGCAGATGGGATATGACGGGATAATGGTCGGTATCTGCGGAGCGATGTGCGCGCTGGAATCAATATCACAGAAGAACGGCTTCATATTCACTCTCGCCGCTTCGTTCTCACGCCGCACTCAGGGCAGCAGAAAGACGCTCCATTTCCCGCAGTACAAGAGCCTGCTCGCGGGCGGGGCTCTCGGTTTCCTGATATCCTCGGGACTCGGCGCGGCGCATATCTACCTCACCGATATGATGTACTGGGTATTTCTCGGCGTGTTCGCCGTCGGAGTAATAATAACCCTCTGCACAAAGGGAAAGGCAGGTGCGGCGGCATGAAACGGAGAATATTGTCATTCATAGGCGCGCTGACGCTGTTTATCTTCAACATAACCGTCTTTGCGATACCGGTATATGCTGCGGGAGAAAGCGAAAAGGAGCTCCCGAAGGGCTACTGGAAGCTGGTAAGCGTCGAGACCAAAGGCCCCGACAGCCAGTTCGACAACGCGCACACCTCCGGCAGCAACGGTCATTACACCTGCACCGCGGAATGTACGGACAGCTCGATCAAAGCATACCACGACGGCAAAAATCTCACAAGCTGTGCGGGTGAGCATATCACGATAAACATAGATGTAGAAGAACCGCCGTCAATAATAATACCCGGCAAGGAAGTCGCGCTAAAGGTCTCCCCCTCGTTTTCGGGCTCGTCACCGCACGACAGCCTTCTGTTCTACGCATGCCATGTATATGTGGATTACGCATTCGGCGGCTATAACTCCGACGGACACTTCTATGACAGCAAGAAGCAGAACTACCTCGGTATTGACCGCACATGGCAGTATGACGATTACTACGCCGCGGCGGGACTGGGCAACCACTTCTACGTCATAGAGAGCGACAACGTACTGCGTCACACCTTTGACAGAAGCGCCTCGAAAATGTGGATACGCATAGGCTTCGGTCACGGCAGAGGCGAGGACGGCATCGACACCTATTACAACTACGAGTGGATAGCCGACAGAGAACCTCCCGCTGCGGGACAGGGTCAGGAGCAGGAGCAGGAAGAAGAGACCGACGGATACTGGGAGCTCGTGGAGACAGAGATACCTGCCGCGACAACCAATACCGCATCGGATTACCCGCAGACAAAAACTGTGACCACCTTCGCTGACGGCTCCGCAAAAGCGGTGTTCACGGCAGACGCGGACATATACAACAGCGACGGCGCTCTCTGCTTTCAGAAGGGCGACACCGTGACCGCTTCCCTTGCCTATGAGAAGCCGAAGCGCATATACAAGCCCTATGAGGTCATCTCGCTGAAATTCAACGGGACGAGCGACATAGTAAAACGCGATGATCCGCTTAAAAATATGTTTGTGGGAATAGGAGCAGGCATTTCGGTAAACTCCGGCTATATCGACAAAAGCGGAGACGACACCGTAATAAAGGGCGGACGTTCAAAGAAGTTCCAGAACACAAACGGCAACAGCACCGTCGGAACTGGATTTTATAATCCCGTCCGCGAGGGATTGCTGTCGGGTCTCGCACCGGACAAGAACTCCGACGATCCGGACAGCGCGGCGATGTGGATAACCGTGGATATAATCAACTCCGACAGCTACAGCTACATGGAGGTAGCGGGCGCGCCGATAATCTACAAGTATCAGTGGAGAGGCGGAAAAGCTCCGGCAGGTGCGGCAACGGAGAATAACGGCAGCAGCACCGACAGCGGTAACGGCCCGGTGCAGAAGATATCGCAGCTCGTGGTGAAGGATGCCGACAACCGCCCCGGTGAGGACGGCGGCACAAGCGTTGTTCCCGCGATAGTCATAGGCGTATCGACTGTCGGTGCGGCGGTGGGTGCGGGCGCGGCAGCCTCCTCCGCTTCCAAGAACAAGAAAAACAACGAGGAAAACAAGGACGAGCGGACATACAAAATGTATATCCGCAAGGATTTCGGCGACACGATACAGAAAGGCGCTCCGCCGGTAAGGGTATATGCCCGAATAGAAAGCTCGGGCGGGGGCTCGGTGATAAGGGAGACGATGCTCTCCTCGCATATCGAGATATTCACCGAGACACAGGGCGTTTCCGTCGCCGTTATCGGAGTTGTCGGGGACGCGAAGTGTGCGGAGATAACCATACCGGATAAAAAAACCGAGATCACCGAGTGTATCATCGTATTCCGGTACAGGGGCAAGGGCGGCGTGTTCACCGAGAAGGTGCGCTTCAAGGTAGGCGCGACGGCTGTGATAGAATTCGTCTGCCCGCGTGAGGACGGCACATACAAGGTAATGGCGGAGACGAACCGCACATTCAGGGCGCTTCTCGGGCCGAAAGAGCCGCTGGGACTGTATATCCGGCTGAAGGACTTTGCCGAGGACGCGGAGAGCATAGACCCGGTATGTCCTTCGGGAAGCTCGCTGTCCGTAAAGGTGGTGCGCACCGCGCCGTTCATATACAGGCTCGATATAAGCAACAGTACCCCGATGAAGCGCTTCGGCACCTTCCCTGCCGAACACCGTATCGACATCACCGCGAAAACCGCCAAGGGACAGACGGCTGGCGCTGTGCTCACCATGCAGTATTACCCTTACGGGGTATATGCCGATACATCAAAGCTCGATCAGAGCATGGTAAAGGAGAACTACATCGAGATACAGACCTGTGAATTCACGGACGACACAATGACCGCATTCCGCCCGACGCTGTTTCAGATGTACTTTGCCGACTGGGGCGAGGAGGACGATCACGAGGCAGTCGTCACCGACATCTCGCAGGTAAAGCTGCATGACTGCAAGATCGTTTCCGCGGTGCAGGAGCACGACAAGCTGATCTCGATGTACAAGTACGAGCTGACTGCACTGTTCCGTCCGCCCTACGGAATACGTTTCACGCCGATACACGGACTTCTCCAGCCCGATCCGAAAACGGAGTATATCTGCAATCTCAAAGTCGCGCACGAGCACAGATATGACGACAAGGTGCCGGATTTTGAAGGCAGCATTCCCGTGCGCCTGCTCGGAAAGCCCAAAAACGACGCGGCGCTGATGCGAACAGAGGAGATCAGCGAGATACAGCGCCTTGTAGCGTATTTCAAGCTGCAGGACGAGGAAGACGTAAAGCAGCTGTTGAGCAACATCGACAACATTCCGACAGATGTGCTGCACAAGCAAAGGCTGTGGATATACGATCTCGGCACGGAGCTCCAGCAGAAGGAGTTTGAAAGCGAACAGGCTTGGGCGCGGGCGTATGACATAGGAATAAAAGTCGCCGCAACCGTACGCTGGGTGGACGATCTCGCATTCAGCGCCGCAGTAAAGTATATATTCTATGCCAAAGGCATGAACGGAGAAATGGCGGACGCGATAATCTCGCCGCTCAAAGACCTGCTGTTCGATTCCTTCGGAGAAGCCACGGCTAAGTATTTCTGGGGAGAATGGCGCTCCGGCTTCTCATACAAGAAGCTCATCATGGATAAGCTGGAAACGACGGTAAACAATATGCTCTGGACGGAAGCGGGCAAGGTTGACAGCCCGAAGAAGGCTGCGTTCCTTGTGGTGCTCGCGGCGATCATGAACGCGGAGAAGGCTGCCGTTGCCCTGCATGACGAGTATATCTCACAGAACAAGGATATCGACGCGGATTTCTTCTGGAAGGTCACCTGCGCGGTCTGCGCGAATATGACCGCAAACGGCGTCAAGTCCTTCCTTGCAGGCCGTCTGATAAATAACGGCTCGTCCGATCAGCTCGAATATCTGTTCAAGGTCAAGCTCCCGTGGAAGCAGTTCCTCAAAACCAACTGCTCCGAGCTGCTCACAAAGAGCTTCATTTCGGCTGATGCTGCGTCCGCTGCCGTTAAGGAGCTTGCAAAGACCATTGCCGCCGAGACGGGTCTGAACACGGTGATCGACAGTGTCATCGGCACCTCGGTCAATTACGCAAACGGTATGATGGACGATGAAAAGGAGATAGAGATACCGATAATCGGCGATGACGTTTCATTCAAGGTGAAGGTGGACAGAAGGACAGCGTGGACATTCGTCCTTGCGGAAAGGGACGAGACCATGCACCTCAACGCCCTTGCAAAGTATTTCAACAACAGCGGTATCATACTTCCCGACAAGCTCAACGATATGACGAGAGACGAGATCCTCGATGTTTACAGAAGGCTCGGCTACGGCGAGGAGCTGCGCTTCCTCACACTGTGCGAGATACCGTCACCGGTTGACCGGAGCGTCTTCGCGGACGGAGCGGAGCGCCCGACTATGGATATCGGCACCGACTGGCACAAGTACGCAAGATAACAGGCAAATATGATCCACAGGGCTGTAAACCGCCGAAAACGGTTTACAGCCTTGTTTTTGTTATATTGCACAGACAACGGGATCGCCTTTGATACCGCGTTTTGTTCCATGTGACAGCGGTTTATAAAAATTCAATATTGTCTGTCAGGCGTTAATTTTACTCTTTGTTCCAAATCCATTGACATAAACAATTTGTTTGATTATAATATAATAGGTAAGAAATATCCGTTCCGAATATCCTTACTTCCAGTCTTATCTTTCACGGAGGAAATGAAAATGTTCAAGAAACTCGGTTTGCAGATAGTGGTATCCACTATCGCCATAGTCGTTCTGGTCATAGCGATCATGCTCACAGTCAGCGTGATCTCGTTCCGCAGCTACAACGACAGCATCATGCTGGAACGTGCAAAAGTCGGAATGCAGGTGCTTGAGGACAAAGTAGATATTCTTCTTAAAAACCTCGAAGACGCGTATTCCATGATGAAGGAAGACGGAGATTTCCGTGATGCCGCAGAGGCAGCGGACGAACCCGTTCTCAAAGACTATATGAGCAGGAAGCTCCCCGGCGACGAATTCTATATGGTTGTCGGCGACAGAAACGGAAGTATAATCTACACAAGCGCGAATTATCCTCTCAAATCCTTTGACTACTCTCCGATGTACAACGGAAAGACGATAAAGGGCATTTCAAGAACAGACGGCGAGCTTGTCGCAATGTATGCCTCCTATGTAAAGGATCAGGACGGTCAGGAATTCATGCTCTGCCTCGGTATGGATATGAAGTCATTTGAATGGCTCGATGAGGTCATGAAGATATCCAACTGTGACGCGACGGTATGGAACTGGGATATACGCTACGCGACAACGCTCAAGCGTGACAACGGTGAGCGGGCTACCGGCACAGACCTCAACGAGGACGTACAGGAAGCCGTACTCAAAAAGGAAGGTACATATCTTGGTCAGCACGATGTTGTTGACAGACACTACTATGTATCTTATCAGACGATGAAGGATTACGACGGAAAGATCATAGGTGCTTTCTGGGCAGGTGCCGATGCGAGAGACGCAGACGCGGAGTTCGGCAAGGTTACGGCGATAGCGATAATCATAGGCGTTGTGGGCGGTATTGCAGTCGCTCTGTTCATATTCATCTTCTGTCAGAAGCGCGTTACCGTTCCGTTACAGCACGCAGAGACTTATGCAAACGAAATGCTCGCGGGTCAGCTCTCCAGTACAAGTGTTGATTACAAGTTCGCGGAGGACGAAGTCGGCAATTTCGTAAACGTCCTGAAGGAAGCAAGACAGGGCATGAGCAATGTAGTCGGCGATTCGTCGAGAATACTCTCGGCCATGGCGGACGGCGACTTCACGGAAACACCGAATGTCAAATACCCCGGTGACTTCGAGGATATTGAAAAGAACATACTCAAGATTGAGGACGATCTCGGCGTTACGCTCAGCAATATGAACACCTCCTCGGACGAGGTGCTCTCCGGCTCGAATCAGATGGCGGAAGGCTCGCAGTCTCTTGCCGACGGCACCACAAAGCAGGCATCCGCTATTCAGGAGATCTCCGCTACGATCGCAGAGGTTTCCACACAGATCGCAAACACCGCGCAGAACGCTGCGGAAGCGGGTTCGCTGTCCAGACAGACACAGGATAAGGTCAACGAGCAGGATACCGAGATTCAGAATATGGTCAGCGCAATGAACGATATCAGCGAAACCTCAAAGGAGATCGAAAAGATCATCAAGACTATCGAGGACATTTCGTTCCAGACAAATATCCTCGCGCTCAATGCGGCTGTTGAGGCTGCAAGAGCGGGTGACGCGGGCAAGGGCTTCGCGGTTGTCGCTGATGAAGTCCGCAACCTCGCAAACAAGTCCGCGGAGGCTGCAAAGAGCACATCGGCTCTCATTACGGCTTCCATAGACGCTGTTGATAAGGGCAGCAAGATCGCAACGGCTACGGCGGAGTCGATGAAGCAGGTCAAGGATATGTCCGCACAGACTGCGCTGCTTATCTCCGATATCGCTTCGGCAAGCGCGGAGCAGAACGATTCCATCAAGCAGATAACCTCCGGCGTGGAGCAGATCTCGCAGGTAATTCAGATGAATTCCGCGACTGCCGAGGAGACCGCCGCTTCCTGCGAGGAGCTCTCCGGTCAGTCCAAGCTGCTTAAGGATCAGGTATCGCGCTTCCGCATAAACCAGTAAAAACAGCATAAATAAAAAGACTATCCCCGATAGGCGGTCCGATGCCGCCTGCCGGGGATCTTTTGTCCGAAAATATTGCTATTCCACAAGAAATGTGCTATAATAGAATGTCAGAATTAAATGCAGAACAAAAGAAGGAATAATACATGAAAAAACCGACATTTATACCGCGTATGACCGCCGCTGCCGCCGCATCGGCCGCAATAAATCCACTGCTCGGTATGACAGCAAAAGCAGCCGGTACAGCGCTCCCCGCAAGTACCGCGGCAGATACACCGTTCTTTTCGCAGGGGTGGTTCCCGCCGCTGTCCGTCCTCGCGGGAATAATCATCATCGCCGCAGTCATAACGCTGATACTGCACATCGGAAACCGGTCACGCAGCAGAAATGACGATCAGAACAGACTGCTGTTCCACCAGACCGCGATCTCGCTGATAAACGCAATTGACGCAAAGGACAGCTTCACCCGCGGACATTCCGCAAGAGTTGCCGATTACTCAAGAAAGCTCGCGGAAATGAGCGGAAAAAGCGAAAAGGAATGTGACCGCATATACTACGCGGCACTGCTGCACGACGTAGGAATGCTCGGTGTCCCCGACAGCATTGTCGGCAAGAAAGGAAAGCTCACGGACGAGGAATACTCCCTGATTAAACAACACCCCGCACAGGGCGCGAAAATGCTCGCAGGCATAACCGAGTTCCCGGATATCGCAGTCGGTGCGCGTTACCACCACGAGCGGTTTGACGGCAGAGGCTACCCCGAAGGGCTTATCGGCGCGCAGATACCCGAGGCTGCAAGAATTATCGCCGTCGCGGACGCTTACGACGCAATGAGCTCAAAAAGAAGCTACCGTGACCGTATCCCGCAGCAGAAGGTGCGCGAGGAGATCGTAAAGGGCTCCGGGACGCAGTTTGACCCGAATTACGCGCTGCTTATGCTGCACCTCATCGACGAGGACCTTGAATACGAGATGAGCGAGCACGCCGAGGTGCGCGAATACAACGAGAACAACGAGATCGTCATCGGCGGATACCGCAGCAGGGTCTCGGAAGGAATTATCGCAGACGCGTATATGACCGTCATCACCATGTCGATAACCTCCGACGACGAAGCCTCCGGCAGCAGACCTGCCCCGTCGCTCATACTGTTTGACTCCCACGACGGCAAGGTGCATACCGGCGAGCAGGAGATCAAGGATCTCGGCTACTACGAGTACGGCGAGATAACGTCCGATCTCAGACCCATAAACAGGGGCGCAAGAAAGATAGTTTCACAGCGCAAGAACGAGGGCGCTCCCGAGATAAAGAAAAAGGGCGATTACCGGATAGACGCGGTGAGGATAAGAGACCACGCACTCATACGCATTTCCGGGCGCAGACGCTGTGCGGAGTTCATTATCGCCCTGCCCGACAGCACGAGATTTCTGTACCTCGGCTTCACCGGCGAGCATTGCCGATTCACGGATATCGTCACGGTCAGAGCGCAGCGTGAGACCTCACCCGATTACATACCGAGGATAGCCGAGGAGATAAGCTATATCGGCGGTCCCGCGGGCGATATCCCCAACATACAGGCGGACGGCTACCGCACCGCTCATTCCGGGGGAATTGAGATAAAGGACGGGCTTACATTGTCGCTGCACGCCATGAGCCTGCCCACGGCAAGACTTGTGTGGCACTGCCCCTACATTGACCTTTTCTGCTCCGACAACGGGCAGGTCGGCGGCGAAAACTACCGCGATCTCGCGTTCATTCGCTTCGACGGCGAATACTGGGTAACAGACCCGGGCTGCACCGTAGAGCCGGACGCGGTAAAAAGCGATGATTTCATGGGCTGGGAAGCGTGGAAGCAGTTCAACCGCCGCGGTTATGATGCGGAAGTCACGTTCCGTGTCAGCGACGGGCGTATCACTGTCATCACCGAAAATGCGGGCATTTCCGTAAGGCATACCGTCGTTCTGACCGACATCACCGCTCCCGTTTATGCCGCGCTCACAGGCGATCAGGTTGCAGTCACGAATATACGGACGCATTTCCCGCCGGAAAACTGACCACACCCACCTCTGCGGAATTTCCTGCCCTGCAAAGCGGGTCATCTCTGCGGGAAAACGCCCGCCGGTGAAAAATTTTAAAAAACTCTTGACAAAGACAGTCGTATTTGGTATAATATATGTACTGTCTTTTATGTGCCACTAGCTCAGGCGGCAGAGCACCTGCCTTTTAAGCAGGGTGTCCCGGGTTCGATTCCCGGGTGGCACACCAGTGGCGACGGCCACGCCGAATCCCGTCTCGGGCTTTTGCTCGGGACGGGATTTTTCTGCCTCGCTGTCAAAAGTAAATATCTAAAGTGTTAACTCCAGACAGCGGGCGACGGCCCGCGGCGAATCCCGTCTCGGGTCATCCGGGGCGGAGTTATTTTTCTGCCTCGCTGTCAAAAGTAAATATCTAAAGTGTTAACTCCACACAGGCGCGGAAGCCCGCGCAGGCAATCGCTGTATTTCAGAGTACAGCGATTTTTGTTATTTCAGGCTGAAATGAATGGGGGTTGGCGAAAACTCCCTTTATTTATTCCAAGAACAGCAATTAACGCGGAGAAATACTCTTGTCAACGAGAACCGGAAACTGGCGCATAAAGCACTGCCGTAACGGCGAATAACATTTGACGAGCTTCAAATGAGGACACCGATACAAATTATGGGTGCGCAACCGCACAAAAAAACTGCGCGGAGCGGTTTGCCCCACGCAGCTTTGTTATTATGTCACTTAGCCTTTATGCTTGCTCTGTCACTCTTCACGAGCTTTGTCCATTCACCGTTCACACAAGCGCTTACTGCGTATGTGTAGGTCTTGCCGGACTTAACGCCGGAGAAGCGAACGGAATTCTTGGAAGTCTCTGTCACGAGCTTGAGCTTGCCGTTCACGAGCTTATATACTCTGTAAGATGTCGCGTTCGGAACCTTCTTCCAGCTTGCTGTTACCTTGCCGTCCTTCGCGGTCAGCTTCACGATAGGCTTGTAGTAAACCTTGACGCTTGCTGTGTAGGTCTTGTCGGTATCATACTCAACGCCGCTCTTGACATATCTGAGCTTGTACTTGTATGTAGCGCCGTTCTGTGCTACCTTGTTGATAGTTACCTTGCTCTTGCTTGTCTTTGCGAGCTCGGCATAATCGCCATCCCTCTCAACGAGGAGAATGTACTTGGAAGCGCCGCCGATAGAATCCCAGCCAACCGTTACGGTATGATCGTCGTTGAGCTGCGCCCACATCTTCGGGCTCGAAGAATCCGCCTTGCCGCTTACATCAGAGGACGAGGAGGAAGAAGACGAAGACGAAGACGAGCTGCTGCCGGAGGACGAGCTGCCGGAACCGGAGGGCTTGACCTCCGGCTTGTCGCCGTGCTCCGCATAGATCGCGGTTATTACCATATCATAAGCGGGCATCGTCGCGGGGATGCGTGTGTCCCATCTGCCGAATACATAGCCGTCCTTTACCGGGTCTGCGGGAGCGATTATGTCTGTGCCGTAGTCCTGTGTGATAGGCGCGATCTCGGTACCGCCGTCGGTATCGAATGTGATAGTGTACTGATTGATCGTGTACAGTGCCGTGAGGTTAACGTCCTCTGTTATGGGAGTGCCGAAATCAAAGGGAACCGTTGCACCGTCCGCGAACCAGCCGTCAAAGGTGTAGCCTTCCATTTCGGGGTCATCGGGCTGATTTGCTGTTTCGCCGTTCTTTACGAACTGAGTTGCGATGTACATGGGAACGCCGCCGTTTGTATCGAACGATACATCATGACCGCTCAATTCCCAGACTGCATAGAGAGCAACGTCCGTTGCAATGATAGAAACCGTGTCGCCTTCAACGTACTGCGCTCTTACAGCGTCGGGAGTAGTTGCCCAGCCTATAAAGTCATAGCCTTCTCTTTCAAGTGTGCCCTGACCGAGAACGATAGCGGTATCGCCCGCGGAATAATCGGTACTATCTACGGGAGCTTCGCCTGTTCCGCCGTTTGCGTCGTAAGTAACATTGTATGTGGCTTCTTCGGATAGACCAAGCTTAGCTGTCCTTGAAACTGTTTCGCCGGCGGGTATTGTTACACGCCATGACCATGCGATACCGCTGTCGTTAGTATAAGGCTCCGTGCTCTCACGATTTACAAACATATTATAGTATGATGCGGTATAATCACCATACCAGCGGGTATCAAAGCTGCCCGATCCGGGAACGAGCTTCAGCTGTGCACCATATGTAGATGAGGAACTATCTGCATCCTCCATTGTAATACCTTTAGAGTTGAATGATGTACGTGCATGGTCGTTATTTCCTATCTGAGTATCTGCACTGGAACCGAACTTAACGATCTTTTCGGAGCCTGTGGTGTTGCAGAGATCGTATGTGATATATACAGCCTGCGAATCTGCGGGGAGAGAAGCTGTGATACGCATCTGTACACCGTCAACGGTATAAACCTTTCCGTAAACAAATCTACTGTCGTTATTGGGGATAGCGGTCTTTATTCCGTTATCTACCTGCATAGCGGTTACATATCCGGCATTATCATACGTTGATTTAATAGGATCTCCACCAAAAATACCATTTACGTTGAAAGAATGCCAACCATCGAAATCATAGCTGTCACTTTTGCCGACACCGAACGCCATATAAGCGTTCTGACCGTACTGGGGTGTTGTTCCGGAGAGATCGTCAAGTCCGGCTGTGACAACCGCTCCTGTCGTTATGCTTAATCCCGCCATGCACGAAATTATCATACACAGAGACAGGAACAAGCACAAAATTTGTCTTGTTTTCTTCATCTTGTTTTTCCCTTTCTCATAAAAAAATTACAAAAACGCCCGTAACCATAGTTATACCATGGTCACGAGCGTTATAGCCTATATTGAATTCAGAGCATGACAAAAGAGCGCAGTTAGCTGCCGTGCTGTGCTGTG
>JAFPUE010000024.1 GCA_017395555.1 Ruminiclostridium sp.
CACAGCACAGCACAGCACAGGCTAACTGCGCCCTTTTTGCGTCTTGCAAGACGCATGGAATTGAATACTACATTCGTGATGGATAACCGTCGGATTTGACGGGGTTACTATACCCTGTCAGGTTCGGCGGTTTTTCATATACAAAAAAGCAAAACGGAGGTACACATTTTATGAAGATCAAGAAGAGAATCTTTTCCCTCGCCCTCGCGGGCGCACTGACGATGGGACTGCTCCCGGCATTCTCGTCCCCGGCTCTGGCGGCGGACAACGTCAGCACCTACACCCTGCAAATCCCCTCGACGCTGACCGTCAGCGCGGCGGGTTGGAACGAAACCAGCGGCCTCACCGCAGCGGTTACATCCGGCGATACCTTTGATAGCGGCAAGAAGCTGACCGTGACCGCGACGAGCGCGAATAGCTGGTCGCTCAAGTCCGGCGACAATTCCGTCGGCTACAATCTGGCGACGGCCACGGGTACTTACAGCAGCACGGCAACGCCCGCTTCCTGGGAGTTCTCCGCAGCCGAGTTAAACGCCAGCGGCGGGACGAACAAAGCGATGGGCATCATCGTGGACGATTACAGCACCAAGCCCGCAGGCACCTATCAGGACACCGTGACCTTTACGGCGAAGGTAGATGATGCAGCCCCCGCCACCATCACCGTCACCATCAACCAAAGCGATTGGGGGGGTTGGGATACTCCTATCACAAAAGACGGTGTCACCGTCTCAGCAAGCATGATTGACCCTATGGACGGCAACCTCATGGAGGGCGGAACATTCTCTACTACCCTCGGCAACTTCACAAAGATTGTTGTGACGACCGCCGCTTGCGATGCTTCCGGCACGGGCTGGAGCGGTGGCGGCTCATCAAAGACCTGGGCGGGCACTCCTGCCTCCACAGTCTCTTTCAGCGGCAATTTTATGGGTATGGGCATGACCCAAACCACCATCGTCTGCACCATCGTGCCGAAGAACTGAATTGACAGGATGTACTTTGATTTCTGACATCCAAGGACGGCGTTCCTTCCACCACGAATGAGAGTAGCATTAGCAGAAAGGTCGTGAGCCTATGAACCGAAAACTGAATATCATACTCGCGGCTTTTCTTGCACTGATAACAGCAGTCACAATGCTCGGCGGATGTTCGTCCGAACCTACGGGCGACACAGTTGAACGCTTTGCGGCGGCTGCGCCCTCGGACAGCGGCAGTATCGACATTCCGGGCTACGAAAGCCTTTCATTCAAGGCGGGCAATACGGCGCAGAGCGTGAACCTTAAAAATCCGCAGACTAATGATTGTTATTTCGTTCTGTCGCTTATCACGGACGGCGAAACGCTGTGGACAAGCGACTATATCGAGCCGGGATATGCAGTGAAAAATCTCACGCTGACCCGTGCGCTTGAAAAGGGCGAATATGACGCGGTACTGCATTACGACTGCTTTACACTGAACGACAAGACCCCGCTCAACGGAGCGGAAATACAACTCAAAATTAATGTAAAATGAGGAACAATATATGAAAAAACGAAAAATATTATCGTTATTCTTGGCTTGCTCCTTGGCTGCGACGATGTTTACGGCTGTCCCCGCAAGTGCGGACAGTACACCTATAACACTGACGCAGAGTAACCCGACAGGTACGCTGACGATCACCTTGAAGATCAAGGGAACGGCAACGGTTACGACAGCACCGACAGCAATTTCGGGACTGAACTATTCCGGCTCTCCGGTAGCGCTTGTTACCGCCGGAACAGCAAGCGGAGGTACTATGGTGTACTCGACTGACGGAACGAATTATTCCGAAAGTATCCCGACAGCAAGCTCCGCCGGCAGCTATACCGTCTGGTACAAGGCAAAGGGCAACGAGGATAACAACGACAGCGAGGCACAGTCTCTCACCGTCAATGTGGGAACGACAAGTACGCTCACAATTACGCTTACGATCAAGGCTGCTGCCGAGGTAACGACAGCCCCGACAGCCAAAACAGGGCTTACATATTCCGGCACGGCGGTTGAGCTTGTGACCGCCGGAACGGCAAGCGGCGGTACAATGCAGTATTCGCTCGACGGGACGAATTATTCCGAGACTATCCCGAAAGCAAGCTCCGCCGGAACCTATACAGTTTATTACTACGCAAAGGGCGACAGCGACCATAAGGACAGCTCAGTCGCGTCTGTTCCCGTGGCAGTCGGAGCTTCCGGAACGCTGACTATAACGCTTACGATCAATGAAATGACAGTAAGCGCGGAAAATGTGTCTGCGACATACGACGGACAGCCCCACGGTATCACGGTCAATGTAACGTCTCCCGCAAGCGGCTATACGGTAAAGTACGGCACGACCGAAGGAACATACGATCTGACCGCAAGCCCGACTATTACTGATGTTGCGGACAGCCCGCTCACGGTTTATTATCAGGTAACAGCCGATAACTACGCCGCTAAGACGGGAAGCGCAACAGTAACGATCAGCAAGGCTGCCCTGACATACACAGCTCCCACAGCGGTAACAGGGCTTGTTTATACAGGCTCGGCGCAGGCGCTTATTACGGCAGGCTCCACGGCGCATGGCACTATAGAATATAAGCTCGGTACCGGCGCATATTCCACAGCAATACCGAAAGCGACTGACGCAGGCTCCTATGATGTTTATTACAAGGTCACCGGCGACGATAATCATAGCGATGTCGCGGAAACAAAGCTTACGGTAAGCATAGCAAAAGCAGCACCCACTGTTACCGCTCCGACAGCAAAGACCGGACTCATTTATACCGGCGAGGCTCAGGAACTTATAACAGCAGGTTCAACAAATGACGGTACGATAGAATACAAGCTCGACACCGGCGCATATTCCTCAGAAATACCGAAAGCGACTGACGCAGGATCTTATGATGTTTATTACAAGGTCACCGGCGACAGCAGCCACAGCGATGCCCCGGAAACAAAGCTCACGGTAAGCATAGCAAAAGCAGATTCGAGCGTGACTACTGCACCGACAGCAAAAGAGCTTACTTATAACGGCAAGGAACAGGAGCTTGTCACCGCAGGAGAAGGAACAGGCGGAACGATCAAGTATTCACTGGACGATGAGACTTATAGCCCGGATATTCCTAAAGCTACCAATTATGGCAGCTACACCGTATATTACAAGGTATTCGGTGACGATAACCACAATGACACCACCGCACAGACTGTTTCCGTAAATATTGCAAAGGCTGATTCAAGTGCGGAAACTCCTACGGCAAAGACAGATCTCGTTTATACAGGCAGCGCGCAGGAGCTTATAACCGCAGGTACGGTAACAGGCGGAGAATTACAGTATTCGCTTGACGGAACTGATTACTCGGCGGATATTCCGACTGCAACCGATGCAGGAGAGTACACGGTTTATTACAAGGTGGTCGGTGACGCTAACCACAATGACAGCACAGCTGAACAGATCAAGGTAAGCATTGCAAAGGCGGCTTCGAGCGTTAAGACCGCACCCACAGCAAAGACAGGTCTTACGGCAACCGGTTCAGCGCAGGCGATTGTGAATGCCGGAACAGCAGAGGGCGGAGAGTTACAGTATTCGCTCGATGGCACAACTTATAGCACAGCTATCCCGACAGCAACAACAGCAGGAACATACACGGTTTATTACAAGGTAGTCGGTGATAAGAATCATACCGATACCGAGGCACAGACCTTGACGGTAACGGTAGCGTCTTCCTACAGACCTTCATACCCGATATATGTTCCCTCCAACACGACTACAACCACAACTACTACGACCACAACAACGGATACAACGCCCGACATCAC
>JAFPUE010000025.1 GCA_017395555.1 Ruminiclostridium sp.
ATGGCTATGTCGCCGCCGCGGCGTCCGCCATATTTTTTTCTGGATTTTTTGACCCTCATGACTACCGTCCTTTCGGTTGATTATTTCGGACCGCTTCCCCGCCTGCGCAGCGGGGAGCGGATATCACATATCATTTCTTTTTTACGTTTAATCGAGATACTTGCCGAGCAGCTTCTTTATCGCCCAGTTCGCTATCAGCATGACCGCGAACAGGACAAAGCATATTGCCGAGGAGTAACCCATTTCGTATCTGATAGAGCCGTAGTCAAAGGCGTGAGTCATTATCGTATGACCCGCGTAGTCGGTAGTCGGGAACGCTGTCAGCATTCTTCCGATATCGCCTGCCGTGAAGGACGATGTGATCTGCATTACTGCCGCGAACATCAGCTGCGGTCCCATAGCGGGGATAGTAACGTAGATAAGCTCCTGTCCTCTGTTCTTGATTCCCTCGATAGCGCCTGCCTCGTAACGGTCACGCGGGATACCCTGAAGACCCGCTCTTATCGCGAGGAAGCCCGCGCCCAGCGCCATCCAGAGCTGTACCACGATCAGTACGCCCATGATGTAGTTCGCGTCGGTGAGCCACTGTATCGCGCCGTTCGAGATACCGAGGTTGATGAGGTAAGCGTTCATGATACCGTAAGTATCACCGGAGAAGATGAGCTGCCATGTGGTGTAGATGTTACCCGCAAGCGTCGGAGCGTAGAAAACGAATGTGAATACCGTTTTCAGCGGTCCGGGAAGCTCGTTGATAAGCCACGCGAGTATGAAGCAGAGTATGTAGCTTATCGGGCCGGTGACTACCGCGAAGACGAGAGTGTTCTCAATAGCTTTCAGGAAAACCTCGTCTTCGAGGAACAGCGAGTAGAAGTTGCTCAGTCCCACCCAGCGCGGGAACTGCGCCATGTTGAAGTTTGTAAAGCCCATAGGGAGGGAGATACAAACAGGGATTATCATAAATATAAGGAACAGAATGAAATACGGAGCTATGAGTCCGTAAACTCCTGCGTTCTTTTTCATTTCTCTCAGGGTATATCGGAATTTGTTATCTTCGATATAGAGAGATTTTTCTTGTTTTGCCAATTCCTATTCCCTCCGATTCTTTACTTGTTGTTGAACGCAAGGTCTTCGTTCTTTCTCTTGATCTCGGCATTGATGTCTCTGTTGTACGAGGAGAGAGCGTATCTCGGATTCCATGCGTCGTTTACGACAGCTCTGAAAGAGTTCTTGACATGACGGGTAGTTGCGTAAGATGCGGGGATGATCGGTATTTCAATGGTCTGGTTCATCTGGTCTGAGATCTTTTCGTATTCCGCGCTTGACCACGGGAGCGCCGCAAGAGCGTTCCTGTTCGCGGTATCGAAACGTCCCATCTGACCCATCTGACCTTCGATCGTTCTTCCGTAGCTCGTCATTACTTCGTCGGAGGTGAACCACTTGATGAATTCCCACGCTGCGTTTTTATCCACGCACTTTGTGAAGATAACCGCGCCGGCGCTGCTGGAGTTCGCGTTGTAGTGTATCTCACCTATCGGGTTGCCGTTGATGTCCGTGTCGTCGGGAGTTCCGGGAACGTGTGTGAAATCCCAGAGTCCCTTGATCTCGGGAGCGGAAACGGTGAGCTGGTTGAAGAACGTGTAGTTGTTGATGATGATCGGCATTTCGCCTGTTCTGAATCTTGTGAAGGGATCGTATGTCTGTTCAAAGTCGTAGATCGTGTAGAAATCCGTCCACTTCTTGAATACGTCAACTATTACCTTCTGATCGAACGTTGTCTTTGAAAGATCGTCAACGTACATATTGTTTCCTGTCTGGAGAACCAGCATCGAGAAGGTGTCTCCGGACTCGAATATCGAGCTTGACAGGTTGGATGTCGGCTGGACAAGTCCTACCGTGAGGTACGAACGCTGGAGCACAGGGATTATATCTATGAGCTGATCCCATGTTTCGGGAACCTTCTTTATGTTGAGCTCTTCAAGAATATCCGTGCGGTAGAACATCATCGGGAACGTCTGCGAAACGGGAAGTCCGTAAACGCCGCCGTTGTATGAGTAAAGTGTTTCTATTGTCGGTGTGAATCTTGACGATACCACATCTTCGTAGTCTCTGAATTCCTTGACATTTACGAGAAGTCCTCTCGCCGCGCACTGTATCGGGAAGTCTCCGCCGAGGAACAGCGCTATGTCGGGACCCTTGCCCGCGAGAGTAGCTTCGAGTATCGCGCCCTGTACGAGGTTTATGCTCGCCTGAACGCCGGTGTTGTTCTGGTTGAAGTCGTTATCAACGAGATCCTTTACTACCGTTGCCTGGTCACGTCCGAGAGATACCCATACGTTGAGGGATTTCTCACTTGTGTCGGAAAGCATCGTGTAGTCCTCGAAGAACGAACCGATGAATGCCTGGAAGCCGAACGCGAATTCCTCAAAGAAGTTTCCTCTTGCCGTACCTGTCTTTTCGTGTACGGTGAGCACTTCGATGTAGTCTATTTCGAGCGGCTGGTCACGGTAGTCTCTCATCCACGCGGATACCGCGGAGATGTAATCCTTCAGCGTTCCTACCATTGACGGGATATCGTCAACCTTGGTAACGCAGCGGTTAAGGATTACCGCGAGGGACTGGAGCGAGGAAGCCTCGGAGCCCTGACCGAGCTTTTCGATATTAGCCTTTTCGGTATAGAGTGTTTCGATCGCGTCTCTGAATGTCGGGATAAGCTCGGGGATCTGTCTGTCAACGAGGTAGTCGTTGTACTCGTCGGGAGACGGACCGGTTATCATAAGTATTCTTCTGTAGTAGTAGTTGAGGGTATAAACGAGATCGTCGAGTCTTCTCATTATCTCGCCTATCTCACCGGGAACAACTTCCATTGTTATGGTGTGCTCACCGGCTTCAAGGAAGAGGTACATATCCTTGCCGTTTGAATCCTTGAGCCTCTGGATATACCAGTTGGGATCGTAGGGGAAGGAAACGATCTCCATATCCTTGTTCGGCACCTTGCCGTCGATGTAGATGCGTCTGTTGGAGTAGAAGCCGCGCATCGTGTTCTGTCTTGCCTTGAAGGAAATGTTATAGTAGCCGTCCGAGGGGACTGTGAAGCTCCATGTTATTGCCTGCGAAGCCTTCTTCCATGTCTCGGCGCCTATGGTGTTGTATCTCTGCTTTGTGGGGTGGGACGGGCTGGTGTAGCTGTTTGTTCTGTCGTAAGTTGCGTACAGTGTGGAGGCTGTCTTGTATGTAGGCTTTTCACCCTGAACAAGTATTGTCGTGGAACCGATATCATTCTTGCCGGAGCTCAGAGCAGGTGTAGCCTCGATATCTCCCATAGCGGGCTCTACATAATCGGGAGCCTCTTCATAGTTCTTGAAGGTAAGGGTTTTGAGCGCGATGTTGGTTCTGATACCTTCGAGAGTTATCGTATGCGTGCCTGCGGAAAGGTTGAAGAAGTACGGATCGTTGAACAGACCCTCCTTATCCTTTATCGGATAAGTTACCCACATATCCTTTTCGATCTGTGTGGGCTTGAGCTCATTGTCCTTGCTGTCCTTCTTTATTTCGGAAGCGTCCTCCCAATACCTGTCGAGCGTGATGTCGTTGCAGGCGGTGAAGGGATACTCGCCGTCTATGAGCAGACCCACATCAACGGTGGTGCTTCCTCCGGAGATCGTGTAGTAGTAAAGCTCCAGGCAATAATTTCCGGCTTCGGCGACTTCAAAATCGAACGACAGCTTTCCGTCGTTGTTCGTCCAGACGAGACAGTCCTCCTGTCCGGAATAGTCGGTGATCTCAACGAGAGGCAGCTCGCCGTCCTCATCCTCTTCCCTGACAGCGGTCTTTGCTTCGATCACTATCTCCTTCTTTGGGAATTTATCCTCGTGATGCTTCTCATAATAAGCGCTGTAAGCGTTATCCCTGTTACCGGTATTCATGATGTTGGTAATAGTGGATACCTCGCTCTGCTCCTCTTCGTCCAGCTCTGCCGAGTTATCCGCAAACGCGGGGAAACTCTGCATCGACAGAACCATTGCCGCCGTAAGAAGTATCGCTGTTATCCTTTTCTTCTTGCCCAAAATAAGCTCCACCTTTCCTTAAAGTCCGACATTCGCGCTGCCGCGGCAGCCGGCTGAGACACGGCTTCATTGCCTGTCTCAAAATCCGTTTTCACTTCCCGGCTCGTGGGAATAAAACCGGAATACTGATCTTGAATTAATGAATTTTGCTTTATTTAATAAGCATTACTGCTTATATATACTGATCTTGTCTCCGTCGAGCTCTACGCGGACCTTGTCTCCGCCGTTTATGCCGAGCGCCGACAGATATTCCTTCGGGATCTGGAGCCTTCCCGCCTTGTCAAGCAGCACCAGCTCCTCGTGTCCCTCATTTTCCTCCTGCATCGCCCGGATCTCTGCCTGCTGCTGTTCGCTGAGCTGCTCGAAGGATATGTTGGTTATCACGGGCTTTTTACGGATAAGCTCACTTGATGTCTTTCCGTCGCGTATCGCCACTACGCGGTCTATCGACTTCGCGAGGTTCACATCGTGCGTAACGATTATCACCGTTACCCCGGTCTCCCTGTTCAGTCGCTTGAATACATCGAGGACATTCCCCGCCGTCTTTGTATCCACCGCTCCGGTAGGTTCGTCCGCGAGCAGCAGCTTCGGATTGTTTGCAAGTGCGATCGCTATTGCAACTCTCTGCTGCTCACCGCCGGACATCTGCCCGAGCATCGAATTTTTTCTTGCCGAAAGCCCTACCATATCAAGCAGGTGCTCCGCTCTTTCCCGCCGTCCCTCATAACCGCTGAGCATCATCGGCATTTCGACGTTCTCGAGCGCGGTAAGATACGGTATCAGGTTTCTGGCGTTATTCTGCCACACAAACCCTACGGTATGTCTTTTATATTCTATGAAATCCTTTTCAGTGAACTTCAGCATATCCTTACCGTCAACGAACAGGCTTCCCGCCGACGGCTTATCAAGACCTCCGAGCATATTGAGCAGCGTGGATTTTCCGGAACCCGAGGCTCCGACGATCCCCATGAGCTCGCCGCGCTCTACTGTAAGATCGAGACCCTGAAGCGCCATTACCTCAATATCTCTGCTCTTATAGATCTTGACCAGATTGTCGCATCTCACCATGACGTTTTCCGGCGGAGCGAGGAGTATGGTCTTCGGCATATATATTTCCCTTATATATTATAATGGTATATCGTTTCTTGTCACGTTTACGATCTCTCCGTCTTCAAGAGAGTACACTACATCCGCGAGCTGCATCATAGCCTCGTCGTGCGTGGTCATCACGACTGTTATCCCGTCGTCTCTGACAAGCTCTCTGAAAAGTGCAAGCACCGCGGTGCCGGTAGTTGAATCGAGTGCTGCGGTAGGCTCGTCGGCAAAGATTATCTTCGGCTTGTTCGCCACGGCTCTCGCAATAGCGACTCGCTGCTGCTCACCACCGGAAAGCTCTCCGGGACGGTGATCCATTCTTTTTCCGAGCCCCACACGAGTAAGACATTCCTTTGCGCGCTTCGTTCTTCCGGCTATCGGGTGTCCGGCAAGCCGGAGCGAAAACTCGACATTTTCGAGTGCCGTCATAGTGGATATCAGCGCAACGGACTGGAACACGAACGCGAGCTTTTCCCTGCGGAGCTTATCCCTTGCGGTATCGCTTAATGCGCCTATATCCTCGCCGCAGAACATTACATTTCCGCTGTTCTGGCGGTCAAGAGCACCGAGGATATTGATGAGCGTCGTTTTGCCGGAACCGGACCTTCCCCTAAGGCAGACAAGCTCTCCCTCATTAACCTCAAGATTTATGTCGGTCAGGGCATGAACAATACTTCCGTCCCCGATCGGAAACTCTCGTGAGACGTGTTCGGCTTTTAGTATATTATCCATAAAAACATTATATAAAATTTGTTGATTTTATTCATAATTTACAAAAGAGCATAGTTATACCATATTGTAAATACTATTATATCAAAAATTTTCTCAATTGTCAATATTTCTAAAAAACTTTTGGAGCCTTTTGTTTTCTTACAGCGAATTTACCAAAAAAAGTGATGAATGTGCGAAAATTAGCAGATATTGATATAAAAATAATTTTCACATACTATATATTGATAAAAAAAGTAATCGTTATCATCAATTTTTAGTAAAATGTCCTTGATTTTTATACAAGAAAGTGATATTATAGAAAAAACTTTGTTAATTTAGATAATACACCCGATTTTAAATTATAGTATTTTCCGTTGAACGGTTAAATAATTTTTTTGTGTTTTATATTGTTTTTTTAATGACAGGAAAAGGAGCAGAATATGAAATTCGGACTTGTACTTGAAGGTGGAGCGAGCAGAACGGTTTTCACCTGCGGAATACTCGATGCCCTCCTTGAAAACGGCATATACATAAACTACGTTTCCGGAGCCTCGGCGGGTATCTCATACGGCGTTTCCTATCTCTCAAAGCAGATCGGCAGAAACCACAAGATCACCGAAAACTACATGAATGACCGCAGATATATGGGTCTGCGAAATTTATTCAAGAAGGACAACCGCTCGTATTACGGACTTGATTTCGCGTTTGAGGAAATTCCGTCAAAGCTGATACCTTACGATTTTGACGAATACAGGCGCTCCGGCGAGAACGGCTTCGGCGCGGTCACGAACATCGAGACCGGAAAAACCGAGTATATGCGCGTAAAGGCGGACGACAAAAAGTGGACGGTACTGCGGGCTTCGTGCGCGCTGCCGTTTCTTTTCCAACCGATAAAGATAAACGGAATGTACTACATGGACGGCGGCATTACCGACTCCATACCTTTCAGATACGCGCTTGACAGCGGAATCGACAAGGTCATAGTCGTGCTTACCAGACCGAGAGGGTATGTGAAATCTCCGGAGAAGCTCGCGGGATTTGTAAAATTGGCTTATCCGAAATACCCGCTTCTTGCGGAAGCTGTAAAAAACCGTCACCTGATGTACAACCGCGAAACCGAGGAGCTTGCCGCGCTCGAAAAAGAGGGGAAGGCTCTTGTACTCGCACCGGAAAAGGATTACGGCATTCACCGTACAGAGAATGACCCGAAGATTCTGCTGCCCTTTGAAAAGGAAGGCTACGACTACGCGGTAAAAAATATGGCAAAGATCAAAGAATTTCTTGAAATGTGATTTTAAACTTAAAAATCAGAAAAACTCTTGATTTTTTTCGGAAAATAGTTTATAATATATAGAAAGCTCTTGAATATGAACACAGACCCTGTGCAAGGTCGTGTTGTGAACCATGTCAGGCGGGGAACCGAGCAGCATTAAGCAAATTTTCGGCTTGTGCGCAGCCAGCCTGTGTTCATAATCAAGGGCTTTTGTTCAGCCGAAAGACGGGAGGTGTGGTGAAAATGTATCTTGCTCTGTACAGAAAGTACCGTCCGCGTACCTTCGATGACGTCATATCACAAGAGCATATTACCACTACCCTGAAAAATCAGCTGAAAAACGGGCAGTCCTCCCACGCGTACCTTTTCACGGGCTCACGCGGAACGGGAAAGACCACCTGCGCGAAAATACTCGCAAAAGCGCTGAACTGCACGAAGCTGAAGGACGGCAACCCTTGCCTTGAATGTGACTCGTGCAAAAGCATTGACGAGGATTACTCCGATATAACCGAGATCGACGCGGCATCAAACAACAGCGTTGACGATGTGAGGGTCATGAAGGAGGAATCCTTCTATGCCCCAATGTCCGGCAAGTACAAGGTCTATATCATAGACGAGGTACACATGCTCTCGATACAGGCTTTCAACGCGCTGTTGAAGCTGATCGAGGAACCCCCGGCGCACGTCGTTTTCATTCTTGCGACTACCGAAGTTCACAAAGTACCGGCTACCATTTTGTCACGCTGCCAGCGCTTTGAGTTCAGACGTATCGACATAAATGACAGCAAAAAGCGTCTTTTGTGGGTTGCGGAGCAGGAAGGAAAAACTCTGACCGACGACGCGGCATTCCTGATATCCAAGATATCGGAGGGCGGAATGAGAGACGCGCTCTCTCTGCTCGATCAGTGCTTCTCCGTAAGCGATAACGTGAATACGGAGGTTGTTCGCGAATGTGCCGGCATTTCGGGAAGCGATTACCTTTTCAGGATCGCCGATCTTATTTATGACCGCGGAACCGGCGAGCTCCTTATGCTTCTTGACGAGCTTATTTCAAAATCGAAAGATGTGACAAGGCTTTGTGAGGAGCTTATCTCCCACTATCGCGGACTTATGCTCACAAAATCCGGCGCTGACGCGCTCGCCGTGCGGGTTACATCGGAAGATTATGAAAAGCTGAAAGAACAGTCCGACAGATATTCTCTCGAACAAATAATGCGCTGTATTTCAATACTCAGCGATACATTCTCACAAATGGGCAGAGTAAGAACCCCGGCGCTGCTGCTCGAAATGTGCTTTATAAGACTTTGCACGCCGAAGCTCGATATAGATGAAAAGGCTCTTTCTGCCCGTATCGACAGACTTGAACAGCTTATCGAAAACGGCGTACAGGCACCTGTTACTCCTGTTTCACCCGCTCCTTATTATAATAGTATAGGAAAAGAAACAATAAAAGAACAGACTGTCAACGAAAAACCCGAGCCGTTCGGCATAGAGCTCCCGGAAAAGCTGAAAGAAAGCGGCAAAGAAAAGAGCAAAGCTCCGAAGACCATGCCCGACGATCTGAAAAGCGCTGTATTCGGGAATGACCCGATACCCGAAAAGGAAAAACCGATAGATTTCCCGGCAGTAGAGCTTCCGAGAGCCGATGCAGAGCCCGTCCCGGAAAAAAAGCCCGTTCAGAAGCAGCCGGATAATCCCGCACCGCTCGCAATATGGCAGGATATTATTTCCACCCTGCCGGTATCAATACAGTACGGACTTGAAAATACAACTGCCGCAATTGCAGGCAACACCGTATATATAAACGGTGGAAAGCTCGCGGTAACCATGGCGGTAACAGACTACCGTGAAATGATACAGAAAGCCGCGTCAAAGGCGATAGGCAGAAATGTCGCGATAACTGCCGCGGAGAACTTCGGAAATGAACCAATACCCGAACAGAAAACCGATAAAGTCAGTCTTTTTCTTGACCTTGCGAGGTCAAAGGGAATTGAAATAAAAAAGAAGTAAGTTGCAAGAAAGGAATAACACTATGAGAGCAAGATTACCCCAGGAATACCAGAACAAAGGTGCCGCAAATATGAATTCAATGGTAAAGCAGGCACAGAAGATGCAGGAAGACATTCAGGCTGTTCAGGAGAGAATGGAGCAGACAGAATTTACCGAGACAGCAGGCGGCGGAATGGTAGAGCTTACCATGACGGGCGGCAGAGTGCTCAAGTCGATA
Organism: Ruminiclostridium sp.; assembly: GCA_017395555.1. Classification (GTDB taxonomy): domain Bacteria; phylum Bacillota; class Clostridia; order Oscillospirales; family Ruminococcaceae; genus Ruminiclostridium_E. Next base: position 9,371 of record JAFPUE010000025.1, read on the forward strand.
AAGATTGATCCCGAGATCGTTGATAAGGACGATATTGAAGGTCTCCAGGACGTTATAGTTGCCGGAGTAAACGCGATCATTCAGAAGATAGATGAAGAAAGCGCAAAGGAAATGGAAAAGGTAACAGGCGGCGTAAGCTTCCCGGGTCTTTTCTGATATGGCTGAATATAACTCCATACCGCTTGTTTCCGCGGCAGAGCAGTTTGCAAAGCTGCCGGGCATCGGTATGAAAACCGCGCAGCGGCTTGCATATTTTATTCTCAACCAGCCGGTTGAAGATGTAGAGCTTTTCTCGTCCGAAATTCTCAAAGCGAGAAAAAGCGTGCATTGCTGCAAGATCTGTCAGAACTTCACCGACACCGAGCAGTGCTCAATATGCAACGACGAAAAGCGCGATAAAAAGGTAATATGTGTAGTCGAAGCCCCGAAAGATGTTTCCGCGCTTGAAAGAGCCGGCGGCTTCGGCGGTGTTTATCATGTACTTCACGGTTTACTGTCTCCTATGGAGAACATAGGACCCAACGATATCCGCATAGCCGAGCTTATGAAGCGTCTTTCCGGAGATGTAGATGAAGTGATAATGGCAACAAATCCCACCGTCGAAGGTGAAACCACAGCATCATACATCAGTCGCATGATAAAACCCCTCGGCATAAAAGTCACCCGTCTTGCCTACGGTCTCCCCGCAGGTTCTTCTCTGGAGTATGCCGACGACGTTACTTTGCAAAGAGCTCTGGAAAATCGCAACGAGCTGTGAGGACATTAGCGGAATATAGCTGATTTCCGCACAGGAATAATCTTTCAGAAAATTAAATTTCTTACTGAAACAGTCTGTTGTACAATACAGCAGACTGTTTTTTTATGTATATATAATAGAAATTGTTAATTATAACGATAAAATTTATATGTTTTGCTGTTGAAAAATAATTTATAATATGGTAAAATATTTATACTTATCACTATGTTTTGGAGTAATATATATAATATATAAATAAACGGAAGGAAAAAATGAAATGAGCTCTTTAGAAAACTCAAAAGACAACACACTTAATTCGTTCGGAGATATTTTTGAACTCATGAAGTCCAGACTTGATATCACCGATACAGCTCGTGAGCTTTTTATCAATCCCATTAAGCCTATCAAGCTGAATAACAAAACCGCTGTTCTCTTTATTGCAAACGATTGGGTAAAACAGGTAATTCAGGAAAACTACGACGAGATTTTCAAGAAGCACCTCAGAGATATCCTCGGTTTTGAAGTTGATATCAAGTATGTCACAAACGACGATCATTCCGTAACTCCCGAAGAGCTCGTCCGTGTCGCAGACCCTATTCCCGAGCTCGACGACGATCCGTATGCAAAGACCCGTCTTCACGAGACCGAAGAAAACAGCAATTACAAATATACATTCGATACCTTTATCGTGGGCGAAAGCAACCGTCTCGCCTGCGCTGCTTGTCGTTCGATAGCTCAGGGCAAAGCGGATTTCAACCCCCTGTATATTTACAGCGAGCCAGGTCTCGGAAAAACTCACCTTCTCTATGCAATAAAGAATGAAGTCGAAACACGTCACCCCGATTATAATATAGTATATGTTTCCGCCGAAACTTTTGTAAATGAGTTTGTAAACAGCGTAAAAATGAACACAACGGAAGAATTCAAGAAAAAATACAGAAATGCCGAAATGCTTCTCGTTGATGATGTTCAGTTCTTCTCCGGCAAGAAGGAATCCCAGAACGAGCTTTTCCATACATTTGAAGAGCTCCACAGAAGAGGAAAAGAGATCATTCTAACGTCCGATCGTCCTCCTAAAGAGATAAATGACATCGAAACAAGACTTATTACCCGTTTCGAGTGGGGACTTCTTACCGATATCGCAGCTCCTGAATTTGAAACAAGACTTGCAATAATCAAGCGCAAGGCGGAGCTCATGGACCTTAAAATTCCTAATAATGTTATGGAATATATGGCGGACAAGCTCAAGAACAATATCCGTCAGATCGAAGGCGCTATCGTCAAGATGTATCATATAGTGTTCCTGACCGGCACAACACCTACTATTATAATGGCACAGAATATCATAAAGGATGTCATGACCGAGGTGCAGCCCGTTCCGGTAACCGTTGAGCACGTTATAACCGACGTTTCTCATATCTTCAATGTTTCTCCCGACGAAATGCGCTCCAAAAACCGCAACTCGCAGGTTTCAACAGCACGTCAGGTAGCTATGTATGTAATAAGCAAGGTAACAGACCTTTCATATACCTCTATCGGTAAGGAATTCGGCGGCCGCGATCACTCCACGGTTGTATATGCTACCAATAAGGTGAAGAAGGTAATGCAGTCAGATCCCGCTTACCGTGCGACTGTCGAAGACCTAATAAAGAACATCAGCAACGTCTGATCTGTTATTCTCAACATTTGCCTGTTGAATGTCGGGTAAAAAGGAAAAATGAAAAATATTGTTGAATAAAATTCCTGCATTTTCCGATTTTCTATCCTTATTGTAAAAATTGACAGTGTAAGTCGTTTTCATTCTGTTCAAATATGTAAAATATATACCGCAGATTTAATATGGATAATATTTGATTAGATAACTATTTTTCCCGATATTTTTAACATTCTTTTACCGGTTGAATGGAAAAGGTTCAATTGTGAGTAAGTTGAAAACCGTTTTAACGCTGTCAACTTTTTGTCCACATTTGTATCAACATCGGAAATATGTGTAAATAAAGGAAAATAACGGGTTTTACACGTTTTGCCCGTCCCTATAACAACTACTAAAAATATATTGTTTTGTTTGTTTTAAAATTGTTTTTTCCGGATTTTTATTGAAATAAAAATTTGTATGGAATAAAATACAAACGAAAGGAAAAGAAAAATGAAATTTACTATCGACAGAACAACATTATCTGATGCTCTTTCAAACGCATCTAAAGCAAGTGCTGTCCGTTCAACTATCCCTGCTCTCGAAGGAGTCCTGATCTGCCTGAAAGACGGAATGATAACTATTACAGGATATGACCTTGAAATGGGAATAAAATGTATGGTTTCTCCCGTGGAAGCAATCGAAGAAGGAGAGATAGTTGTTAATGCCAAGATCTTCGGCGAGATGATAAGAAAAATGCCCGTCGGTCTTGTCGAGATAGTTTCCGAGGGTGATAATGTAACCATCAGTTCCGGTTCGGTAGTATTCAATGTAGTTGGAGTTTCCGGTGACAATTATCCTAATATCCCGGAGCTTAAAAATGATATATGCTTCACTGTTGACGAATCTGTAATGAAAAGTATGATACGTCAGACTATCCACGCAGTAGCCGTTACAGATATAAAGCCTGTTCACATGGGAAGTAAGTTCCATATTGAAAATAATATGCTCAGCGTTGTATCCGTTGACGGTGTAAGAATGGCAAAGCGCATTGAGCCTGTTATGTATAATGATATTGATTTCGTTGTTCCGAAGAAAACTCTTGACGAGTTTATGAAGATGCTTTCCGACGAGCCCAACGAGAAGAATATATCTATCTGTATAGACCGCAATCAGATCTGCTTCTCGAAGGAGGATTATATTATAATCTCCCGTCTGCTGGAAGGTAATTTTATAGATTACAATAAGATAATGAATTTTGAAGAAAAATCTACTGCAATAGTCAATGCAGTCGAATTTTCAACATCTCTCGACAGAACTCTGCTGCTTAATACGGATAAATATAAGTGTCCCGTTATCTGTGTATTTGATAATGATAACGTACATATCGAAATCAAGACATCTGTCGGAAAAATGAATGATGATATCCCGATAAAATATACGGGTGAAAAGCTTGAAATTGCGTTTAATGCAAGATATATGATAGACGCACTTAAAAACAGTGAGTGCGACGAGGTAAGAATAGATTTCACGGGTCCTCTCTTCCCTATCAGGATACGTCCTCTTGAAGATGAGAGCTTTGTGGGAATAGTTCTTCCCGTAAGAAGCAAATAAGCAGGTATAATTATGACAGAAATTGAAGTTCTTCCGCCTTTTATAAAGCTCGAACAGTTTTTAAAGCTCGCCGATATAGCCGAAACGGGCGGAATGGCAAAAATGATGATACTTGACGGCATAGTCGAGGTAAACGGCGAAATTTGCACTATGCGCGGAAAAAAGCTATATGACGGTGACAAAGTAAATGTAAACTTTGAAGAAGGCACAGAAGAATTTGTCTGCCGCATAAAGCAATAATTATTACAAATAATACGAAATGTATTATAAAAGAAGAATATTACATTTTTATTTAGAATAACGCGCTGAAAGAGCGCAATAAATAATTGCAGGAAGCAATTTACAGGCTGCCCGATAGGCGGCACGATGCCGCCGTAAAAGGCAGACTGCAAATTCATAATTCTTAATTATGATAATAAAGTCATTGTCAATAAGAAATTTCAGAAATATAGCCTCTGCCGATTTTATTTTTGACCCGAAAGTGAATATTTTCACCGGAAACAATGCTCAGGGCAAAACTAATCTTTGCGAGGCTATTTCCGTATGCTTCGGAAAGAGCTTCAGAAATCCGAAAACAAGCGAGCTGCTGCCTTTCGGATCACAGGATAACGAAACGGCTGTCGAGATGTGTTTTACATTCGATAATATGCCGGAAAAAGAAAATACTGTTATCTATACGCAAAAGAACAGCAGCTTTGATCTGAAATTCAACGGTATAGGCATGAAAGACGCGGAAGAGTTATACGGTGCGTTGAGATATGTTTTGTTTATACCGGAAGATTTGTATATTGTAAAGGGAGAACCCGAAAAAAGACGCGGATATATTGATTTTGTGTCCAATATGATAAATCGTGTTCATAATATTAAATTATATGAATACAATAAGGCGTTGAGGCAGAAGAACAATATATTGATAAATATGTCCGGATATGACAAAAACGCCTCTCTTATGCTTGAAAGCTGGAATGAAACGCTTGCAAAGCTCGGAGTTAATGTCATGTGCGGGCGTATAAGATACTTTGATATGCTTGCCGCGGGAGCTAAAATATACTACTCAATGTTGAATAATAATTCTGAAATACTTGATGTTAAGTATGAAAGCTCCGTTATGAAGGATATCAGCTTCACCGCAGACGATCATATAATGATGTATGAGACATATCTGACGAGACTCAGGGAAAGTGCCGAGCGCGAGCTGAGAATGAAATATACGGTTGTGGGAGCGCACAGGGACGATGTTTCGTTCTATATCAACAATATGCCGGCAAAGGATTTCGGTTCGCAGGGACAGATACGCAGCATTGCTGTGGCGTTAAAGCTCGCGGAAGCCGGAATGATAACCGAAAAAAGCGGAGATGTTCCGATAATAATTCTTGATGATGTATTGAGTGAGCTGGACGAGTTCAGACGCGGATTTATTATAAACCATATTGATAAATTTCAGATATTTATTACATCATGTAATCTGTCTGATACGGAAAAATTCGAGTCCGGCAAGATCTGGAACGTAAATCACGGTAAATTTGAGCTCAGAGGAGCATAAAGAAGGGATAGTATTGTATCTTCATCTTGGCAGCGATGTGTCTGTAAATGTAAATGAGATAGTCGGAATATTCGATATAGAAAAAGTCACGGTACAAAGCTATATGAATGAATATTTATCGTATTGTCAAAAAAATGGTAAAATATACTATGTGTCTCTTGATATGCCAAAAAGTATAATAGTATGCAGCGATGTTGTCTATATCAGCAATGTCAGCTGTATGACACTAAGAAAACGCTTCGGCGAGCTTTGTAAGATCACAGAAGCCCGATAATGAAAATTATTGACCATGATATGACCGAACCGGCTGTTATTCCGGCAAAAAGAAGCCATATCGGACTCGGTTTATCGGTCCTTTCGTGTGTTTTGATATCATTCAGCAGCTTTTCCGCGCTGTCGGATATATCCTTCTGCGGGTGATCCGATTTTTCCGGTTTGAGGAAAAGAATAGCCTTATCGAAATACTCACTTTCGGGTCTGACCTCCATAACCAGCTTATTAACGCCTTTCATAAGCATACCTCCGTGATTTTATTGCTTGTCAATACTTTTTTCTTTACTTTTTGTATTATTGTCACCAAACTGTAACTAAATCATAAATTTGTACCCGAAAAAAAATGTTATGTTGAAAAGTGTTGAATTTGTATTTTCAACCGCATTTTTTGTTGAAAAGTTGGTTGAAAGTGTTAGATTTGGCTTAATCAATAATGTTTGCGGATTTTTTAACAAAAATTGTTTTCCACCCTGTAACCTATGTAACGAAGCTCAAATGTTATGTTGAAATTGCATAATATTCCACTTCATTTTTGTATATTATTCATTATTCAAAAATAAGTGATAAACAATAGGGTTTGGCGGATTTACAAAAATTTTAAATTCGGGATACATTTGATTACATTTGGTAGAAAAGTTTTTTTAAACGAATGACCTGTTGAAACTGTTGAAAACATCAGATTTTTGCTCAATAATACTCTATGAACAGTTGAAAAGTCGGTTAAATATGTTAAAATAAGGCTTGTTTAAGCCAATTTTTAACATTCCGCAATGGTTGAATCATCGTGCGGAACATTGAAGAACATTTTTTATGAACATTTCGTGAGGTGAATATTATGTCAAAACTATATGTTGTTGGTACACCTATCGGAAATCTTTCCGATATGACCCCGAGAGCAATAGAAATACTCGGTTCAGTGGATTTTATAGCTGCCGAGGATACGAGAGTAACTATGAAGCTGCTTACTCATTTTGATATACATAAGCCTCTGATAAGCTATTATGAGCATAATCTCCGTGTAAAAGGGGAAGAAATAATAAACCGTATGCTTGACGGTGAAAACTGTGCAATAGTGACCGACGCGGGTATGCCCTGCATTTCCGATCCCGGCGAGGATCTTGTTAAGCTCTGCGTTGATCACGGTATAGAAGTGAATGTAGTTCCCTCGCCTACCGCCGCAATGTCCGCACTCGCGATATCCGGTCTTTCTACTTCGCGGTTTTCGTTTGAAGGATTTCTGAGCGTGACGAAAAAGCAAAGATTTGCACATCTCGAAGAAGTAAAGGATCTCAAGCATACTCTGATATTCTATGAAGCACCTCATAAGCTGAAAAAGACGCTGAATGATATGCTGCAGATCCTCGGAGACAGGCGAGTTTCATTGTGCAGGGAGATGACCAAGATACATGAGGAAGTGCTCCGCGGAAGAATATCGGAATTGATAAGTTATTATGAAAATACTAACCCGAAAGGTGAATTTGTTATCGTGGTTGAAGGAAATGTAAAAATTCCGGAAGAAAGATATGTTCCGGAAGAAGCTATTGAATATGCTCGTCAGCTGATAGTTTCCGGCGAAAAAGTTTCGGATGCCTGCAAAGAGGCGGCAAAGAAATACGGCTTCACAAAAAGCGAGATCTATTCCGGAGTAATATCGGAAAACAGAAAGTAATAATTAATCGAATTATTGATTGAAGGATTGGGGGAATGATTTTATGGAGATCGAAATTACAGATTTTCCCGAAAGCATAAAATCATTCTTTTTTTCGCCTAAAAAAATTCTTTCCGATAAGCTGACTGTGGATTATCTCGGGAAAATGAAAAAATACATATTCGGGACAAACACCTGTTCCGCTTGTGAAAAACTCGGAATTAGCGTCTTTGATCTTGTTTTTATCAATGAAAAACCATTGTATGAGCTTTGCGGGAGATATATAAGAAAAGTAAAGGAAAGAGAAAAAGACCCGATAAGAACCGCCGTGATACTGCGGAGCTTCCATAAAAGTGAGCTGGTCAGGATATCGGATGTCATTATCGGCAACGAGAAGGCGTTTATCAAAGACCCGGAGATCGTAAAGCTGAAAATAACTCCCGAAAACACAAATATCGTCAAGCCTTCAAAGAATAAAAAGCCGAATGACGGATTTAACAAAAAAGCACAGACCGTGCTTGAATCCGTCCGTCTTTCCGCGCTTAAATACGGTATGAATTACGCGATAAGATATAAAGAGCTTATCGACAAATATAATTATCGCCGTTTCAGCTCAAATCTGAAAATAAACAATCGTCCGGCTTCCGTCGAAGAGATAGTTTCCATATTTTCCTCATCGAGCGAAAAGATCCTTACCGATCTTTCAAATCCGAAGGTTCGTGTTATTTATTCCGTTCTGTTCGCTATGGCATACGGCGGATTTACCCTGCCGGATATCTATTCCAAGAACACGGTTTTTGAGGTTGAGAGCTTCGACAAGGAAAAAAGACTCGGCGATCTTGCCTGCGACTTTATTAATATAGTATATAACGGCAACAGAATGGAGATAGCGAATGTATTCATTGATATGATACTTTCATTTGTCAATGCAAAAATGCCGGCGGTGAATATGAATGACCTCGGCAGCATAATGGACAACTATACCATGTATTACGCCGCGGCATCTATCGCGTCGGTCTGCGAGAATATCTACAACTACAACGGCTTCAACGCGGATATGAAGGAATACCTAAAAAAGCAGACATTCACTAATTACTGGACAATAAATGACAGGATAATGCTTGTGAAGCAGTATTCAAGTATTATTTCATTTTGCTATAAAATGTCACAATTTGACTATAAGTTATATTTGGAAGACCCCGAGTATCAGGCGGAAATACTGTATTCATTTGAAAGCTCGGCAAAATTTTCCGAGGAGCTGAAAAAGATTGGCTGAGTGCAGATTATGTCCGCGGAACTGCGGGATAGACAGAGATAAAAGCAAGGGCTACTGCGGGTGCGGCAGCGATATAAGGATAGCGAAGTATATGCTGCATTTCGGCGAGGAACCCTGCATATCCGGTACGCGAGGAAGCGGTGCGGTATTTTTTTCCGGCTGCAGTCTGCGCTGCGTGTTCTGCCAGAACTACCCGATAAGCCACGATCTTAAGGGTGAGGATATCACGCCGGACAGGTTGAAAGAGATAATTTTTGAGCTCAAAGAAAAAGGAGCGCACAATATAAATTTCGTGACCGGCACACATTACGCGGACAGGATCGCGGAGCTTCTGCTGGACTGCAAAAATGAGCTCGGCATACCCGTTGTTTACAATTGCGGCGGTTATGAAAAAGTAGAAACTCTGAAAATGCTGGACGGGCTTGTGGATATCTACCTGCCCGATATGAAATACTACAGCTCTGAAATGTCTGCGATATATTCCGGCGCAAAGGATTATTCGGAATATGCCCTGCCTGCGCTGGAGGAAATGCTCCGCCAGCAGCCTGAAGCCGAATTTGACAGCGACGGCATAATGCGGAGGGGAGTTATCGTACGGCATCTCGTGCTGCCGAAGGGTTATCACGACAGTATGAAGCTGCTTGATATCCTTGCTACGCTTCCCTCTCCTCCCCTTGTCAGTATTATGCGGCAATATACGCCGTGCTATAACGCGGAGAAATATCCGGAGATAAATCGAAAGCTCACTACATTCGAGTACGACAAGGTCACGGAGCATTGCGCAGAGCTCGGGCTTGACGGGTTCATGCAGGAAAAGGGCTGTGAAAATCTCGATATGACGCCGGACTTTTAGGAGAGGCAATATGGACGAATATATAGAGATTTACAGAGAAACCGATGCTGACGGAAAATTAACAAAACTTGTTACTACCGATATAGGAACGATCATCGGTATATCTGTCGTTTTGTCTGTAATTGTTCTGATAATAGTTATTTGTCTGGTTATTAAATTTTTACCCGTAAAAGAACGGGAAATTGAGATAGTAAGAAAGAGGAAAAGTGTAAGAGACCTGCCGAGAGACCCGACTCACACTGACGGTACTCCCCGCCCGCCGACGTATGAGCTGCACACGATAACAGTTGATTTCAGATATGTGGGAAAGAAGCATATACACACATACTTTATAGATGAAAGTCTTTATAAGAAATTCCGCGAGGGCGGAACATACAAAGTCAGAATGAAATATCCGAATATAATTGAGACAGTGAGAAAATAATATGGAATTTGAGAATGAAAAGAATTTGATCTGCGAGGTAGGCTACGATCTATGGCTGCGCGGATTTGTCGCGGCGAATGACGGTAACATCTCCGTTATGCTTGACGACAGGACAATACTGACTACACCGTCCGGTGTCAGCAAAAAGCACCTGAAACCGGAAATGATATGCCGTATGTCCGCGGATAACGAGGTCATATACTGCCCGACGGGATATAAGCCGTCGTCGGAATTTAAAATGCACCTGCGCTGCTACAAAGAGCGTCCTGACATCCGCGCAGTCGTTCACGCTCACCCACCGACAGCTACGGGATTTGCCTGTGCGGGAATAGCGCTTGACGATTACAGCTTATCGGAGGCTGTGATGTTTGTCGGGTCTGTGCCGGTAGCGCCGTTCGGTTTGCCCGGTTCTGACGAAGTCCCGGAAAGCATTGTCCCCTATCTTCCCTACCACGACACTATACTTCTTGCAAACCACGGTGCGCTCACAGTGGGTGTTGATCTCACTCAGGCGTACTACCGCATGGAAACTCTGGAGCATTACGCAAAGACTGCGCTGACGGCGAGACTTCTCGGCGGCGCGAAGGAAATACCCGCGGACAAGCTCGAAGCGTGCTGTGATCTGTCGAAGGGTTACCCTATCCGTCACCCGGGTTACAGAAAATACAATAAATGATTCTATATTTTGACACAAATTTTTTCTATTTTCCTTTATATAGTGTTCCACGTGGAACAAAAGAGTGAATAATGGATAATTAAGGTTGCGTCTTCGGCGCAAATCTAAATTTGGTTTAGATTTCACTATACATATATTTGATAATTAAAAAATACAGAATGAAACTCTGTATTTATGTATTTCAAATATGCCGCGAAGCAGCTCCACAATTATAATTTATTCATTCTTCACTTTTCATTTCTTCTGTTCCACGTGGAACACTATTGGTAGTAAAATTCAATCGGAGATGATACAATATATACAGTATAGGAGATTATGATGTTGCCGTTATCGGAGCCGGACACGCAGGCTGCGAGGCGGCGCTTGCCGCCGCAAGGCTTGGTATGAAAACGGTTGTTTTCGTGCTGTCGCTCGATACGATAGCAAATATGCCGTGCAATCCGAGTATCGGAGGTTCAGCAAAGGGACAGCTCGTCGGCGAGATAGACGCGCTCGGCGGACAAATGGGTATTGCCGCGGACAGTACATTTATTCAGTCGAGAATGTTGAACAGGGGCAAGGGTCCCGCAGTACATTCGCTCCGCGTGCAGTCCGACAGGGTTAAGTACCACACATATATGAAGCATACGCTTGAATGTGAACCGCTGCTTGATATCAGACAGGCAGAGGTCACCGAGGTATGCGCCGAGGACGGAAAAGTCACCGGCGTAAAAACAAAGCTCGGTGCATTTTGCGAAGCAAAAGCCGTGATAATCACGACGGGAACATATCTCGGCGGAGAAATATTCATAGGCGAGACCTCGTATAAGAGTGGACCGGATAATGTCAATCCGTCATCGGAGCTTACGGAAAATCTCGTAAAGCTCGGACTTAAACTGCGCAGATTTAAGACGGGAACGCCGGCGAGAGTTCACAAGCGTTCGATAGACTTCTCAAAAATGGAGGAGCAGGTGGGCGACGATATCATCACGCCGTTCTCGTTCGATAACAAGCAGGTTCTTGAAAATAAAGCCAAGTGCTATGTGACATATACTAATGAGAGAACGCACAAGATAATACTTGATAATCTGCACAGGTCTCCGCTGTATTCGGGAAAGATCGTCGGCGTGGGACCGAGGTACTGCCCGAGCATTGAGACGAAGCTGATGCGTTTTAAAGACAAGGAACGACATCAACTTTTTGTGGAACCTATGGGTGAGGATACGGATGAATATTATTTGCAGGGAATGTCCACTTCCCTGCCGGAAGATGTGCAGCTCGACTTTCTGCGCACAATAAAGGGACTTGAAAATGTTGAGATAATGCGTCCCGCGTATGCGATTGAGTATGATTGTCTTGACCCGCTCGATCTGTACGCGACGCTCGAAACGAAGAAAATTTCCGGGCTTTACGGTGCGGGACAGTTCAATTCGACTTCCGGTTATGAGGAAGCTGCGGCGCAGGGTCTTATTGCCGGAATAAACGCCGCGAGGAAGATCTCCGGGAAAGAGCAGATAGTGCTTGACAGATCGAACTCATACATAGGGACACTGATAGACGATCTTGTAACAAAAGGCTGCATCGAGCCGTACAGAATGATGACCTCGCGCAGCGAATACAGGCTTATTCTCCGGCAGGACAATGCCCCGGAACGTCTGACCGAGCTCGGACATGAGATCGGACTTATATCTGACGAGCGATACGAGAATTATCTTGAAATGAAGCGGATAGTTGACGAGGAAACCAACCGTATCAGAAAAACGTCGGTAAGACCTACCCCGGAGTTCAACGCTATGCTTGAATCTAAGGGTACGTCCGCGATAGATCAGCCCACGCGTTTCGCGGAGCTTCTCAAACGCCCGCAGCTCACCTACAAGGATATAAAACCGTTTGACGAAACCGCGCCGGATATCCGCCCCGATCTTGCGGAAAAGATCGAGGTGAGCATTAAATATGAAGGTTATATCTCGACACAGCTCGCGAAGATAAAGGAAATGAAGCGACTTGAAAACAAGCTGCTCCCGGCGGATATCGACTATTCGGAGATCGAGGGTTTAAGGCTTGAAGCAAGAGAAAAGCTGAACGAGCACAGACCCATGAACATAGGGCAGGCAGGACGCATATCCGGAGTAAATCCCGCGGATATATCCGTGCTGCTGATATGGCTTGCGGCACATTCCGAAAAACGGAACGGTGCGCAGGACGACGGAAAGGACAAAAACGATGCAGAAGACTGATTTTTCGGAATGTGGGATAGTTCTTTCCGACGAGCAGGTTTCACAGCTTGACAGACTTGCCGATTATATGGTAGAGTATAATAAGAACGTAAACCTCACGAGAATAACCGAGCCGGACGAGATAAGGGAGAAGCACTACATCGACAGCATACTTCCGCTTACTATGGTAAATGTTCCACGTGGAACAAAAACTATAGACGTGGGAGCCGGTGCAGGATTTCCTTCCCTGCCTATGAAAATTTACCGCCCCGATCTTGTATTCACTCTGCTTGACAGCGGGAACAAGCGCATAACGTATCTCGAAAGTGCCTGCAAAATGCTCGGTATAGAGTGTGAAACAGTTCACGCCCGGGGTGAGGAAGCGGGACAAGATCCGAAATACCGCGAAAAGTACGGTCTTGCAGTCGCAAGAGCAGTCGCGGCACTGAATGTTCTGTGCGAATACTGCTTACCGTTTGTAGAGGTGGGCGGAACTTTTCTTGCTCTCAAGGGAGAAAAGGACGAGACGGAAGAAGCCGGAAATGCCATAAAAAAACTCGGCGGTGAGATAGCGGATATAAAAAGGTACAGTCTGCCGGGCGGAGACAAACGCACGCTTGTAGTGATAAAGAAGGTCTCCCCTACCCCGGCGCAGTACCCGCGGGTTTCCGCAAAGATCGCAAAAAAACCGCTTTAAAGCAGTTTAACAAAAGGAAGATAGAATTGAAACGAAATCAGCTGAAAAAACTTGGTATCACGCTGAAAAACAATTGGAGAATTGCCGTGGTCACAACGGTCATGATGGCAATATGCGGATACGTTTTCGCACTGTACGGAATGACCAAGCATTATATCACCTACACGGATATATATATCGAAAGCACGGACAGCACCCGCTCGGACGAGAAAGCGTCCACCGCCGCGCTGCTGTTCACGAGCCCGAAAATGTATGACTCCATAAACGAAATGCTGAAAATGAAGCTCTCGTACGCGGAGCTCGACAAGATGATCGACGTCACCACGAACAAGGACACCCAGATAATTTCAGCGAGCTTCGACTGCGAAACATCGGCGGATTCGTACAGACTTTCCGAGGTTTTCCTGAGCAGAGTGCAGATGGTGCTCGACGACTACGGCGCGAACGCGACAACGAGGATAATTTCTTATCCGGCAGAACCGCGCCGCCCGGAATTTCCCGACGAGAATTTGTTCGCGATGATCGGCGCGGGTGTCGGCGCGGTGATATCGGTGATAGGTATAATTGTGATCTGGAGACTTGACAACACGATCACGGCAGCCGACAACCTGACGGAGCAGTACAGCGTTCCGGTGATCGGCGAGCTTATGGATTTTGACAATGAGATAGATTATCTCGGAAGATAACGGAGGACAAAAGAAATGATAAGAAGTATGACCGGTTTCGGAAGAGACCACAGAATAATCGACGGACGTGAGTATCTTGTCGAGATACGCTCGGTAAATTCGAGATACTACGAATTTAATGCGAAGCTGCCGAGGCAGTATATGTTTCTTGAAGAGAAGCTGAAATCTCTCGTCAAGGCAGGTATCAGCCGCGGAAAGGTGGAGGTCTCGCTTTCGATATACAATATCGGCACTTCCGAGACATCGGTTTCAGTTAATGAGGGAGTAGTCGAGAATTATCTGAATGTGCTGCGTGCCGCGGGAGACAAATTCGGGCTTACCGACGATCTTACGGTATCGACGATATTCAGAATGACCGACGCGTTCTGTGTAGTCCGTGCCGAAGCCGACGAGGACAAGATATGGGTGGCGGTGAAGGAGACAGCCGAAGCCGCTCTTGCCAGATTCATTTCCATGCGCGAGACAGAGGGCGCTAAGATGAAGGACGATATTCTCGAAAAGCTCTCGAACGTGGAGAAGATGACGGAGAAGGTATGCGAGTACGCACCCGAGACCGTGACCGCGTATCGCGAGAAGCTGTTCACGAAGATGCAGGAAATTCTCGAAAACAAGCAGATCGACGAGCAGCGTATCCTGCTCGAAGCGGGTATCTACGCCGAGAAGATCGCCGTGGACGAGGAGACCGTAAGATTAAAGAGCCACTTCGTGCAGTTCAGGGATATGATGAACGCCGACGAGCCTATCGGAAGAAAGCTCGATTTTCTTGTTCAGGAGATAAACCGCGAGGTGAACACCACCGGTTCAAAGGCGCAGGATCTGCGTGTAACGAGGCTTGTTGTGGATATGAAGAGCGAGATAGAAAAGATACGCGAGCAGATACAGAATATCGAATGATTACCGGAGGAAATTATGAAGCTTAATGGAAGACTGCTTCCGTGGTTTATCGCGGCGGAGCTTTCTGTCATCATCGTTTTCGTCTCAATTCTGATATTGCCGGAGACGAGTGATTCGTTCCTTGTATTCACGGCAAGCATACCTTTTCTGCTTGCGTTTGGCGGTAAATGTGCGGAGATAAAAGGATATCACCCGAAGGTAATGCCGCTGATCGTCGGAATACCCGCTATTGTTTCTTTTGTAATACTGATACTCGGTATCATGAAAGATGTGCTTGACCCGCCGCTGTCAAGTGCGAATTTTGCGGCATGGTACTTTTCTCCGTTTCTGATAAAGACGTTTGTACCTTCAATAATTATCAGTGTCGGGATCGAGGTAATTATTCTTATAAAAAGGAAAAGATCTGGCTATTCTTTTGACGAGACCGACACCGCAGGAGTTCTGCCCTGCATAATTATAGTTGCTGCAACAGCATTCATTTGTTGGTTCTCCGCGTATGAGATAAGGCAGCAGATAACTATGAACAGTCATATTTAAAGTCGAATACGGGATATTAAAAGTCGAATTAATGTACACAATAAGTCGATAATAATACCAAAAGGCGAATATAATACTATGTACACGGATTATAAAGAACTCGGAAAACGGATAGCGAGACGGCGAAAGCAGCTCGGCTTAAAGCAGTCCGAGGTGAACGAAATGGCGGGACTAAGCGACAAGTACCTGTCGAATATCGAGCGCGCGGTGTCGATACCGAGCATAGACGTGCTTATGAAGCTGTGTGCGGTTCTGAAAACGACACCGGACGAGCTGCTGCTCGGAACGGAAAAGTCGGGCGGTGTCGGGAATGTCGGACGCATCGCCGCGATGAAGGTTGACAGTATGCCGCGCGAAAAGCAGCTGCTCGCTCTGAGCCTGCTGGACTGGATAAAAGAGCAGAAGCTTTGACAGATCCTGCAGCAGCGCCTGCGCGCTTGTCCTTCCGGACGGGACCGGCTTACGCAGCCGGCTCGCGCCAGCGTGCTGCATGAGGCAGCCAAAGATACTGCCAAAAGCCCGCACGATGCGGGCTTTTGGCAGTATCAATGACGCATGGATCCATATTTGATAGGCATATTCCAAAAAGATTGAGATAAAAGGGATCAAGGATAAATGAAAATACTTGCAATTGAAAGCTCGTGCGACGAAACGGCAGCCGCGGTAGTCGAGGACGGGCGTAAGATATTATCCAACGTGATAGCGACACAAGTCGAGGAGCACAAGCTGTACGGCGGTGTTGTCCCCGAGATAGCGTCGCGCCGTCACTGCGAAAGTATAGTCGGCGTAGTCGATGAGGCGCTTGAAAAGGCGGGAATGTCAATATCGGACATAGACGCGGTTGCCGTAACATACGCACCGGGACTTATCGGTGCGCTGCTTGTCGGGGTCAATTTCGCGAAGGGGCTTGCATTCGCTTCCGGAAAGCCGCTTATCCCCGTTCACCACATCAAGGGTCATATCGCGGCGAACTACATCGCTCACCCGGAGCTTGAACCGCCGTATATCTGCCTTGCCGCATCCGGCGGACATTCGCAGATAATGCGTGTCGAAAGCTACACCAAATTCGTCACTATCGGCAGGACAATGGACGACGCGGCGGGCGAGGCATTCGACAAGGCGGCGCGGGCAATGGGATTCCCATACCCCGGCGGAATGTACATCGACAAGGCTTCCGAACGCGGCGACAGGAACAAGTACAGGCTCCCGCGCCCGAAAACGGCGGAGAAGTACGATTTCAGCTTCTCCGGGCTCAAAACGAACGTAATAAATCTCGTACATAATGCGGAGCAGAAGGGCGAAGAGCTTGACATCGACTCGCTCGCCGCTTCCTTCCAATACACCGTCGCGGATATCCTCACATCGAAGTTTGTCGCTGCGGCGAACGAGTACGGCTACAAGACCGCCGCTCTTGCGGGAGGTGTCGCGGCAAATTCCGGGCTGCGGAAGATGCTGGAGGAGCGCTGTGCGGAAAGCGGTATCACCCTGTTTATACCGCCGGTGTCGCTCTGCGGTGACAACGCCGCGATGATCGGAAGTCAGGCATTCTACGAATACACCGAAGCGGGCGTGTCCGCCGACGGCTCTCTCAACGCCGCCGCAACAATGCCGCTGAATTAATTGATAATTTGCGTTTGTTGTTTGTCCTGTTTGCGATTCGGGAACGGAATTAATGAGGTCATAATATGTCGATATATAAATCTCCGGAGGGAAAGGATAAGATCATAGCTCTGTATGATGCACAGCTTCGCCGGTTGAAATGCCCGTACAGCGATGTCCGGGTTGAAACCTCGTTCGGAAAAACGCATATCATAAAAACGGGGAATGCCGGTGGTATTCCCCTTCTCGTGTTTCACGGGGGAAATGCGACTACCGCGTACAATCTTCTCGCGTGCGATTTTATTATGGACGATTTTCTGATATACGCGGTTGATACTATCGGGCATCCGGGTAAAAGCGCCGAGGTCAGCCTGTCTCCGTACAACTACGACTACGGCAAGTGGGCGGGAGAAGTAGTATCACAGCTCGGGTACGAATCTATGGCGTGCCTGAGCGGTTCTTTCGGTGCAGGCATAATCGCAAAAATGATGTGCGTATGCCCGGAAAAGGTGAAAAGAGCGGTGCTGTATGTCCCGTCCGGGATAAACAACGCGCCCGCCATTTCGAATATGAGAATGCTGCTGCCGATGATCGCCTATTGGGTGACATATAAGGACAAGTGGCTGAAACGGTGTATCCTGCCGCTGGCGATCACCTACGACAACATAACCGACGATGTCTATGAGACCGCCAAGCTGAGCATAACCTACTCAAAGGTAAAGACGGGTATGCCGAGCAACGTGTCGGAAAAGCTGATGAAGCAATGCCGTGCTCCGGCGCTGGTCATGGCAGCCGAGAAGGACTGTATGTTCCCGGCGAAAAGGGTCATACCGAGAGCGCAGAAGATCATGAACAACTGCACGACTTACCTGCTTAAAGACAGAGGACACATGAATTTTCTCACCGACGGGGAAAAGAAGATGATAGTGGATTTTCTCAAAAAAGACTGATACAAAGCCGCCGATATGAGTCCGTTTTTTGGCATAATAATGCGCTAAAACGGCAATAGACAAATTTTCTAAATTTTCTTAATAAAACAATACAAAACCAACAAAGATACATATAAATTCTTGACAGCGGAGTTATTTTTATATATAATAGTAGTGTCTCATTAAATTTTAATTCACGGAGGGCATTGAAATGTATGACAATAAGCTCATCTGCGGAATCTGCGGCGGAGCCGTGAACGCGGGTGAAAATGGGGTTTCCGGTGTCTGCGGACATTGCGGGAACAAAATGATGTATCCGGGATCCGATATCAAGAAAATCAACAGAATTACATATCTCAGAAATACTTTCAAATTCGATGAAGCCGAAAAGCTCGCCAAGGAGCTCACAAAGGCTTATCCCGATGACTGCGAAGCGCACTGGAACCTGCTTCTCTGCGAATACGGAATACAGTATGTGAGAGAGGGCTCGAACCTTTACGCAGTTTGCAGAAAGGATATATCCGCTCTCCCCGCTTTCAAGGAAAGCACAAATTACAAGACCGCGCTCGAAAAGGCTTCCGAGGAGCTTCGTCCGGGCTATGTTGAGCTCGGTGACGCTATCGAGGACAGCGTAAGCATAACAAGAAACGTTTTTAAGCAGGAAAAGAGCTACGACGTATTTATCCTCAGCCGCGAGAATATCTCGGCCGATGAAGATATCGACGGAGACAAGCTGTATCTGCGTTTTTCGTCCAATCTTGAGTTCAGCACATTCTATGCTCCGGAAATGCTTAAAGATATCGACGCAGTCGAGAAGGCTGCACAGACGGTATTTGCCCTCAAACATTCAAAGATACTGTTGCCGTCATTCGGAACAAAGGACGACTGCCACGACGGATATCTCGAATATGCGGTGAATATCTTCTGCGCAGAAGCCGAAAAGAACAAGGAAAAGCTGGTATTCCCGATATTCAATGCCTCCGCTATGCAGTTCCAGCAGCTCCCCGAAAAGCTGGTATGGTATGATGATATATTCAACTGCGCGGAAGCCGAGTTTATGAGAGAGATCTCCGACAAGGTAGAGTCTATACTCAAACCCGAGGTAAACGCGATCGAGCCCGAAACGCTTGTAACTATGACTGCCGCGAACAAGGAGAACCTTGTAAAGCGCGCGTATATGTTCCTTGAGGACGGCGAGTTCGAGACTGCGGATTCCTACTTTGACAAGATCCTCGATATTGATATCGAGGATTCGAGGGCGTACATAGGAAAGCTCCTTGCGGAGTGCAAGCTCAGGAACGAGGAAGAGATACGCACACTTCCGCAGACTGTCACCGACGACAAGAACTTCAAGAAGGCGCTGCGTTTCGCGTCGCCCGAGCAGAAGGCTCATTACGAGGACCTTAACGGTACGATAGTAAAGCGTATCGAGGCTGAAAAGAAGGAGATCGCCGAGCAGCGTGCGAGACTCCAGGCAGAGCGTGAAGAAAAGGAAGCGATCGAGCGCGAGCGCCGTGCGCGTCAGAACAAGGAAGAGCGCAAGCTCGAATATCAGCGCCGCCGCGATCCTATGAGAAAGACACTTCTCGAAGTACAGGCGGAGCTTGGCAAGACATTTATGCCCCCGAAGCGCAGAGCCGAGTTAAAGGAGCAGGAAGAGACCTTAAAGCGCAACCTTAAAAACCTCGACGATCTCTTCTACGACATCTTCGACTAGCGCCGAAGCCGGCGCTGGCGACCGCTGTATTTCAGAGTTCCTTCTATGGGGTATCTCTCATAGAAATGCAGTGGGGTTGGTGAAGCGCCGAAGTAGGCGCTGGCGACTGCTGTATTTCAGAGTTCCTTCTATGGGCAGCTCTCATAGAAATGCAGTGTAGTTGGTTAAGATTCCATTCATAAAAATAAAAATAACCGCACAGAACGGAAGTTCTGTGCGGTTTGCTGTTTACATAAGTGAATTTATCAGGCTGTTGTAATAATTCGAGGTGCTGACATAAGAGCTGTCGCTGTCCTCATCACCGGAGAGGAAGTCGAGCAGTGTCCCGTTCTGTGAGCCGGTGACGGACGACGCATACGTCGAAACGGCGTTTGCTGCGGAAGAAACGGTGCTTATAAAACCGGAGATATCCTGTTCCTCGAACTTATTCGGGTCAAAGGTTAGCTTTCCGGTATCGTCGGCGGTTATCCCTGCCTTGGCGAGAGGCTCGGATGCCGTCTGCGCCGCGGTTTTGAAAAGTCGGGTGTACATTATCCCGGAAGCCGTTGACTGTGCGGTAAGACCGGTCATCAGGCTGTTATACTTATCAACCAGATCGGTAATGACAGGGATAAGCGTTTCTTTATCCGCGCCCTCGGCGGCATTGAGCAGGTTAATTGCTGAGGTAAGACCGTCGGCTGCCGCTTTAAGGTTGTTATCCGAAATCGGCAGCCCGAGCGCGCCGACGACAGCGGCGGCTGTGGTGTCGGAATCGGCGTTAGTGAGCGCGTATAGGAGAGTTTTACCGTCTGCTGTTGCTATCGGGGAGGAGCTTTCGGTAGTGCCGGAGATACCGACTGCCTTTGTTACTTTACTCGTATCCGTCATCATGGAACGCAGGATATCGGTGAAGCTCTCGGTACTGTGAGTACCGCTCATTACGGCACTTTTTGTATTTTCGATCTTTGCCCGGACGGCTTCGCCGATCAGACCTGTCTGATATATGTACATGGCTTTCCTTTCTCTCTCTTCGGCTTGTCAATTATATCGCAGACGGCACAATGCCGCGTTCTGGGCAAGTGAGAATCAGCCGAAGAAAGGAGAAGAATATTTTGCATTTGCACTATTCTGCACCTGTACTCCGGAATCTGTCTCCCCATTGATGTGAGCCGAATAGTAGAATCCGAACTCTGAAATTTCTGAACAGCTGTCAATGAGTCGCCGCCTATGCAAGATGTGAAATAAAACCTCACTCGTGCGGCGGATTGTCCCCGCGCGGACTCCGCGCGGCCCGCGGCAGCGACATCTCAAAATTCTCTAAAAAGTCTCTCAAACGCTCTCTTCTGTCTTCGTTTTCTTGCCGACAATTACGGCTATCGCGAAGCCGACGGCGAGGGTCAGGAGACCGATAACTGTGTGGATATCGGTTCCGATGCCGGAGGGCAGGATCGCGTAGAGGGAGCCTGCCACAAGTCCGAGAATGGCGGAGAATACAAATATCCGGAACCTTTTCATTAAAAACGTAATAAGTCTTGCACCGAGAACGAGACCGGCGATAACACCTATCGCTGTCGGGATAATGACCGCGAAGTTCAGCGAGTGAATGTGTATGGACGAGATAACTACCTCATACGTTCCGAACAGCACCATAATGAACGAGCCGGAAACGCCCGGAATTATCATCGCTACCGCAGCCGTAAAGCCCGCAGTAAGGAAAAGCAGGAATGCGCCTATACCCTCGGCATCGGCGGCGGATGCCACATATCCGGATTTTTCGAGAACCGAAAGATATATAACGATCGCGCCCGCGATCACCATTATCACATTGCAGAGCAGGTTGAACTTCTCGCCCCGCGCTTTCGCATTCCTCAATATCAGCGGAACGCTTCCTGCGATAAGTCCCATAAAGAACATATACGTCTCTGTCGGAAATTCTCCGAACAGCCACTTAATCATTACCGCAAATCCGAGCAGTCCGATCACTGCTCCTATACCAAAGAATATCAGAAACACGATATTCTTCTTTATCTCTTTGAGATTGAGCGAGAGCGCTCCGCATACCTTGTCGTAGCAGCCGAACACGACAAGCATCGTGCCGCCCGAAACGCCCGGGATTATGTTCGCTATTCCGAAAACCAAACCGTAAATTATGGCAAGAAAATACTGCATTACCTTCTCCTTAACTGCGAAGTTTGTTCATCGTCGCACGCAGGAGCTCCGCGGGGAGCTGAAGCAGCGCTGTTATAACTATCGCAATTATCAGTGATAAAATATCCGGCGCTTCAAATCCGAAAATCGAGTTCAGTACCGGGACAAATACGAGCACAAGCGAGAACGCGAATGTCACGCCCGCAATAAGCCACGCAAATGTCTGATGTGCGCGGAAAACGTCGAAAAATCCCGTTCTGCCGAGATTTGCGATGCAGATAAGCAGCAGCCCGAATACGAATACCAGCAGGAAGCCGCTGCGGGAGAGCATTATCAGATCGCCGGTGCTGCCGTCTCCGGAAGCGTTTGCGCCCGCCGACATAAGATAGTATATGATCTCCGCCGCCGCAAGACCTATCATCTGTAAGAGCGGACGGATAAAGAAGCCGATACGCAGCCTGCCGGAGCCGATATATACCGAAGGTTCGGTGAGGCTCTTTATGTCTGCCGTGTTCTCAAAGTAAATGAACGACGCGGCGGGGATTATCAGCACCGCGATTATCGAGCTGAGTACCGGAGATACCACAAACTCCGTTCCCGTCAGCATATTGAATACCGCAAAGATTATCAGCGTTCCCAGAGCCGTAATTGCCGTGGAAATACATCTCTTTATGTTCAGGTGTGACTGTCTTGCCGTGGTAACTATATCCGTTACGGTCTCGAAGCTGTCGTTGCCGACTATAACGTCGCTTTCCTCAAATGCCGCACCCACAACGTCCTTTGCAACCGAAACGCCGATATCCGCAAGCTCCAGCAGATCGCTGTCCGAAGCGGTCTCTCCGGTTATCATGACCGTCTCGCCCGCCTTGCGCAGCCGTCTTATAATATCCGGCTTCATATCCGCGGTTATTCTCGCAAAAGCGCATACATCTGTGAGGTCTATCTCCTCATCGGACATAAGCATATCTCCCGTGATAACACGCTCGCCCTTTATACCTACCTTGTTCGCAACGGTAAGCGCTGCCTCGGGGCTGTCGCCCGTCGTCATTATCACCTTAACTCCCGCTTTGCGGCAGCCTATGATAGCCGCGGGGATGTAGTCCTTTGTCTGGTTCTCGAACGCGAGAAGTCCCATGAAGCTGTAATGCGCGTCACTGATCTTTTCGGGTATTTCCGCTTCATCATCGAGCTTCGCGTAAGCCACCGCAAGCACATTGTAGCCCTGCTTCGCGAATGTGACCTGCTTCGTCTGCACCGTATAAAGCATATCGTTCGGCACGTCGCACAGCGGAAGCAGCTTATCGGGCGTACCCTTTATGCACAGCAGGCGTGAACCGCTTACCGTCCAGAGGTTTCCGGAAGCGCCCTCGGTGTCGCTGAACGGGTATTCCTGTATGTGCTCGTTTTCAAGCAGCGCCTCAGTATCGATTCCTCTGAAAGCCGCGTTGAGTATAATCGCCTTGTCGAACGGGTCTTCGGTATCTCTGCTGCATGACAGAACGGATACGTTCGTCAGCATCGCCGGGTTCGCGGTCAGATCGTCCGCGATCTGCATATTCTTCTCGGTGACCATACCGCTCTTATCAATAAGTATGCAGCTTGCCGCGTTGATATATTCGATAGTTTTCAGACTTTTCACCCATATCCGCTTTTCTTCGAGCTTTAACGCGCCTTTTATGTAATAAACGCGCACAAGAGATGCTGTTTCGGCGGGTATGAAGCAGAGCGCGAATGCCGCAGCCGGATAGAACGTGTTGTAGATGATATCCATATACGGAATATCCACACGCACGTTTATGAACGTGAAAATGCCGATTATCAGCATTACGGCGGCTACCGCGGTAAAAATGCCGGATATGCGAAGTACGGTCTTTTCAAGCGTGGTGTAGTATTCCTCGTGCTCCTTCATAGCCCCGAATTCCTTAAAGAAGCGGGTATCAACGCCTGTGGCTGTAACGCGCGCCGCAAGCAGACCGGATACTATCTTGGTGCCTTTATAAATGCAGCTTTTCTTGATCTCCTCGTTTACGCTGTCCGAGCCGATTATCTTTGAAACGGGAGTTTTGCTGCCCGTGAAAATGCACTCATCTACGGTAAGATCCTTTATTTCGAGCAGGTGCGCGTCTGCGGGAACGCTTTCTCCCTCGCTGAGTATCAGAATGTCGTCGGGAACGATAAGCTCGCGCCTGATATTGCGTATCTCGCCGCCGCGGACAATGCGGAACTCTGTCTTCGAGCGGGACTTCATTTCAAAGAAGTACTTGTCGCTCTGCGTGTTCTTGACTATCTCCGTTGCCGCAAAAACGCCCGCGAGCAGGAGCAGAACAACGCCCGTGATGATCGGCTCCATTTCCTCCGTGGCAAGCACACCGTAGCATATACTGAGGACGGCAGCGGCGAACATTATCGCGAACCGGAGATTAAAGAAAGCCTTGACGGGGCTGTAGCCCTTGTTTTTTTCGTCGAGCTTTGTATCACTGTTGTAGCCGTATAGTTTTATATTTTCTTCAACGCGGTCATTGTCCAGACCGGTATAATCATTTTTGAAATCGTAAATCTGTGCCAATTGAACGGATCCTTTCCTGCTGAAAAATACTATAATAATACATATTATAACACGACATCTGTTAAAAATCAATATTTTTTGGAGCAGGCTGTAATAATTGACAAACAATACATATCCGTGAACATTATACTTGCTAAATTTGCCGAAGCGTGCTATAATAGTAAAAGCCGGATCGTATCATTCCCCGCCGCAGACGGTGAATGATACAAAATCCGGTTCACATACCGCAGGGGGTGAGATCCTGAAAAAAAGAATATTATCCCTTGCCGCCGCGGCAGTGCTTACGCTGTCGTCGTGCTCCGCACAGGTGGAGGAGCTTCTGAGCCCGCCGAGACTTGACGGCGAGCAGACGGAGATATACTCCGCGCTTCGTAAGTTCACGAGCGGAGACATAATCTTCAAGTATCCGAGGAGCGGACAGTACCGAAGCGCGTTTGTCGTTACCAACCTTGACAGCGAGCCCACGGACGAGGCTATCGTCTTTTACGAGGTGCCGAATGTGTCGGACGGCTCGTCGCTTCGCATGAACTTCCTTGACAAGCAGGACGGCAAGTGGGTGTCGGTCTATGACTTCGCGGCTTCCGGAAGCGAGGTTGACAGTGTCCGGTTTGAGGATCTCGGCAGCGGCTCGACTATGATAATAGTCACATATCTTATGCAGAGCACATCCGATCGCTACACCAGCGTAATGACGTACAGCGACGGGTTTCCGGAGGAGCTTATGAGCGTCCGCAATATCTTTATGGACGTGTTCGACACGGACGGAGACGGCAGCGGCGAGATGTTCGTTATCACAAATGAGCGCCCCACCGGAAGTGCATGGTCACGTATATACGGCACAAAGGACGGCAAGTTCGGCGAGCTTGGATTTACCCCGCTCAACAGCGGCTTTGCAGGCATTAAGGACGTTTCCTGCGGCATAACGGAAGGACTGCACGCGGTGTTTGTCGATTACACGTTCTCCGACGGAACTTTCGGCACGGACGCGGTCATAAGCGGCAATGGGTATTATTACCTCTCCCCTGCCCTTGACCCGGACGTTACCCTTCGCGAGTCCAACAGCTACACGCCGTATATCCCGTGCATGGACGTTGATGGTGACGGGGAGACGGAGATACCGCGAACCGTTCCTTTCCCGACATTTGAGGAGATGCCCGCGTCGGAGCGTATAAATATGACCGAGTGGTATAAACTCACGCGCAACGCCACGGCGGAGGTGCTGAAATACCGCAGCTTTGTCGGCACAAAGGGCGATTATATATTCCTGTTCCCGGATAACTGGCTCGGAGTTACCGCGGCGGTCTCGATATCCGAGGGCGCTGTCGTTTTCAACCGTTACGACAATATTTCGGGGACAATGGGCGAGGAGCTGCTGCGCCTTTACGGAACGGCGGACAGCGGTACCGACAAATTTGAGGACGGCGGGTACCGTTATCTCGGACGAAGCGAGAGCACCGGATATTCGTACTATGCCGTGATCTCGGAAAGCAGGTCAGCGCCGTCGGACGACGAGCTTGAAAAGCTGTTCATTCTGCGCTGAAATGATTGTGAGGAATAAATATGGACGAGAAAAGAATACTTGTATGTGAGGACGAGGACGCTATCCGCGAGTTTGTGGTGATCCACCTCAAACGCTCCGGATATGATGTATATGATGCCGACAGCGGCGAGAAAGCGATCGAAGCGTGGAAGAACGGTATGCGCTTTGACATTGCGCTGCTCGATATAATGATGCCGGGCATAGACGGTACGCAGGTATGCCGTTTTCTGCGCAGCGAGAGCAGTACGATAGGGATAATAATGCTGTCCGCGAAGAGCCAGGAAATGGACAAGGTGAACTGCCTGATGATGGGAGCGGACGATTATGTGACGAAGCCGTTTTCCCCGTCGGAGCTCATAGCCCGTGTTGATGCGATATACCGCCGCGTGAGCGTATCCCGGCTTGCTGCCGACAACGAGAGCGAGCTTGTATCGGGACCGTTCCGTGTTGATCTGCGCAGCAGGCGCATTACAAAGGACGGCGAGCCGCTTGACATCACGCAGGTGGAGTATCATATACTGGAGTATTTTATCCGCAACGCCGGCAATGCCGTTGACCGCCGCACGCTGCTTAACAAGATATGGGGCGAGGGCTATTACGGCGACGACAAGATCGTCGATGTGAATATCCGCCGCATACGAATGAAGATCGAGGAAGACCCCTCGAATCCAAAGTACATACAGACCGTCTGGGGATTCGGTTATAAATGGGGCGCGGGAGCCCGCGCTGACGGGGAACGCTCCGCCGCGAATCCGTAGCGACATCCTTCTATGGGCGGGTGCATTGCACGAAGCAATGGTAGCTGCCGTCAAAAGCACACTCGGTTAGTTATTCTCTGCTATATATGGAAAAAGGTAACCGCACAGAACGTTATTCTGTGCGGTTATTGTTGTTGTAGTAATGTAATCTTCGCCAACCCCAGCGGCGGACGCGCCGCTCCGAATGCGTAGCGACACTCTTCTATGGAAAGCCGCAGCTCCTCGGTTAGTTATTCTCTGCTATTTATAGTAAAAAGAAACCGCACAGAGCGTTATTCTGTGCGGTTATTGTCATTTAATAAAGGAGTTATCGCCAACCCCACTGCGTTTCTATGAGAGCAGCCCATAGAAGAAAACTCTGAAATACTGCATTTGGTTTATCGGAAGTTTCTTTAATGCGCGCATCGTGCGCGCTTTTGGAAACTTCCTTACGGCATCGTGCCGTAGGGTGTCAAGCCCACTTTTCCAAAGGGGGCTTGCGGGGTCCGGGGCAGCGCCCCGTCTCAAAAGTCTCTGAGATCTCTCAAAAAGTCTCTTACTTTATAAGTCTGTACTTACCGATGATCGGGAGCTCAACGGCTTTGTTATTGAGGATATTGACCATCTGATAGATGAAGGCTGCGATGTGGACTGCAGACCCGGCGAAACCTAAAATCGCGGAAATTGCTCTGAACAGACCGCCCATAAACGGTATCGGGATAAATGTCAGCGCGCCGACTATTGCAGCCGCTACGCCTACGGCAACGCTGAATATGAACAGGATAAGTCCCTGATTTGCGTGGAATTTGCCGGCTTTTGAGTCGGGGCAGACAAGCAGCGGCAGGAAGAACAATATCCACAGATATGAAAGTATGTACGCCCATTTGTTATTGCTGTTCAGGTCATATACATCAAATTCCGATGTAACGTCTTTACCGGCAAAAGACTGTGAACCGTTGTTATTGAAATTATTCTGCTGCGCCTCGCCGGAAGTTACCGGAGCTCCGCAGTTCGGGCAGTTATTTACGCCCTCGGGGAGCTGTCCTCCGCAGTGTTTGCAAAATGCCATTTTACTTATCCTCCTCAGATTCGTTTATCTCGCCCTCTA
Organism: Ruminiclostridium sp.; assembly: GCA_017395555.1. GTDB lineage: Bacteria > Bacillota > Clostridia > Oscillospirales > Ruminococcaceae > Ruminiclostridium_E. Next base: position 37,379 of record JAFPUE010000025.1, read on the forward strand.
TTATGTAAAGAGCACTTTTGATATCGCTGTATAAATAACCGCGCCGAGCGAGTGCGGCTATTACCTTCTGCATTTCTTTTTTTCCCTCTATCCCGCCGAGAAACAGCCTGTCCGAATATTTCTTCCGCAGTATATCCGCTATCTCGTCGGTGATATCTTCCTTGGAATACGCTTCGAGCGCGGCTTCTATCGTTTCCGTATCGAGCTGCTTCTGCCGCATCATCATCGCCGCTTTGCTCTTGCCGTACTTCCTGACGGTGATGTACTGCCGCGCGAGCTTTTCCGCATACCTGTTGTCGTCGATGTACCCATATTCGCACATCATATCGGCAACGGCAGCCGCGGTCTTTTCGCTGTAATTGTTTTTCAGCTTCTCGATAAGCTCGTTTCTGCCGTATTCCCTGCCGCCGATAAGGTACATCGCGCGCCGCTTGGCGATCTCAAGCTCGTCCATACGCTATATCAGTCCGCATCGATCTCGTCGATCGAGAACTCCTCGAAATCGTCGTCCGCCGCAACCACAACGCTGCTTTTCTTCGCTCTGCCGCGCTTGGGCTTTTCTGCAGCCGGAGCCTCTTCGCTGTCATCCGCTGCTGCGGAGATTGCCGGTGCGGGGCTGTCGTCGGAGTCCCCGCTGCCGTTTACCTCGTAGTCGAGCTTTTCGGCACTTGCCCAGATCTTGTCCTCTATTTCCTGCATAACGTCCGGGTTCTCGTCGAGGAACTTCTTTGTGTTCTCGCGTCCCTGACCAATACGCATATCGTTGTAGCTGAACCACGCGCCGGACTTCTTGATGATATCGAGCTCTATCGCGTAGTCAAGCACCTCGCCCGTTCTGGAAATGCCGTGACCGAATATCATATCAAATTCACAGCTCTTGAACGGAGGAGCCACCTTGTTCTTTATTACCTTGCATTTTGTGCGGTTTCCGATAGTGTCGGTGCCGTCCTTGATAGCCTCGCCCTTGCGAACCTCAATTCTTACCGATGTGTAGAATTTAAGAGCACGTCCGCCGGGGGTAGTCTCCGGGTTGCCGAACATTATACCTATCTTTTCGCGTATCTGGTTGATGAAAATAGCTACCGTATTTGTTTTGGAGATGATCGCGGTGAGCTTTTTGAGAGCCGCGGACATAAGTCTCGCCTGAACGCCTACGAAGCTGTCGCCCATATCGCCTTCGATCTCGGCTCTCGTTACCATAGCAGCCACCGAGTCAAGAACGATGATGTCGATAGCGCCGGAACGCACGAGGGCTTCCATTATTTCGAGAGCCTGCTCGCCTGTATCCGGCTGGGATACGATGAGCTGATCCACGTCAACGCCGAGCGCCTTCGCGTAAACGGGGTCAAGTGCGTGCTCAACGTCCACGAAAGCGGCAATGCCGCCGCGCTTCTGCGCTTCCGCGATAGCGTGGAGGGTAACGGTAGTCTTACCGCCGGATTCCGGTCCGAATATCTCAACGATACGTCCTTTCGGAAGTCCGCCGATACCGAGTGCCATATCGAGACCGATAGAGCCTGTGGGTATAGCCTCAACATTGAGGGTGGTCTTCTCGCCCATTCTCATTACCGAACCAGCGCCGAACTGCTTTTCTATCTGCGCGAAAGCCGCGTCGAGGGCTTTCTTCTTATCCTCCGGCGTAACGGGTTTTTCGATCACTTTTTTGGAAGAGGGTGCTTTAGCCATAGTTATTTCCTTTCTTTATCACTGTTCATTTTTCCGCTGACCGCGCATCTTTCCGCGATCTCCTCGATCATGCCTTTTTTTATCTCGCACATACGCATGAACTGCTTTTTGATATCGGTTTTCATACCGTTTCTCTGCCAGTCGAGCACCTGTCCGAAGCAGGCGCATTTGTAGAAGTTTATGATAACTTCCTTATCGAACTCGCTTATGTCATACCCGGCGAAAACATTGTTGATATACGTCGATACGACATACTCGCACACTCTCCAGAGATACTGCTCATAAATGTCTCTGCTGACGGAGTTATAAATGTGCATTGCTGCCTTACGGTTGTTCACGGCGAAGCTGATCGCCGCGTCGAGAGCTTCCTCCAGCGAGTTGATGGACGGATATTCGGATATCAGGTTATCCGCCTGCTCCATGACCATTTCCTCAAGCAGCGATGGCAGATCGCGGAAGTGGTAATAGAAGGAGTTGCGGTTGATACCGCAGTCTTCTACAATATCTTTTATTGTTATCTGGTTTAACGTTCTTTCGTTCAAGAGCTTCAGAGCTGAAGCCTTGATAGCCTTTTGCGTAAGATTTGCCATTATTTCCCCTCCCCGGAAATAATAATATCTTATAAAATACAATAGACATTATATCATATAAAGAAGAAAATTGCAATAGGAGAAGGAAACAGAAATAGATGAAAGTACCCCGGATAGCTTTCGCCGCGGGGCGCTCCCCGCTTATATCATATTTCGCAAAAAAAGCAATAGCACTTATCGAAGGTTTCACGGCAGATTTATTCGAGGAAGTACGACGCTTCCATATCGGCTGTGGACAGCGCGAAGGCGAGCGGGAACATCTCAAGCGCCTTGCCGACGGTGTTTCTGTCGTTCACATCTCCGTAGGAGAACCCCATGTGCCAGCGTATCGCCATAGCTTCCTCACGCGACAGCCGCATGAACCCGCTTATCATATAAACGGACTTCTCGCCGTGACCGTATGGCAGGCTGTCGTCTATCCGGTAGTACGGCACGCGCTCCCACTGACCCTGTTCGTTCTTGGCGTTGCGGTAATCCACCTTGTAGATGTCGGTCTTGCAGATATCGTGCAGCAAAGCCACGAGCGCGATCTGCTCGTCCGTGTATCCCTTTATGCCGTAGATATCCTTCACCCTGTCACGTTCAAGGTATGCCTTCAGGCATTTGTACACGTTGATCGAGTGCTGCGCGAGCCCGCCCTCATAGGCGCTGTGGTATTTTGTACTTGCGGGAGCGGTGAAAAAATCGCTCTTGTTCGCGAGGTAATCGAGCAGCTTGTCCGCTCCCTCGCGCTTAATGTTATCGTTGTATATTTGTATGTACTCCGCCTTTATTTCCTCGGCGGAACGCGGTTTTATATCTGTCATATTCATTTCTCCGTTCGTATAAAAAATGCCGTACCGCAGATCACGGTACGGCATAATTCAATGCGTTTCTTATGAAAGGATAGCGTGTTCGTCGGAAGCGTCGAAGAGGTGGATCTTGTTAGGATCGATAGCCAGCTTGACAACGTCCTGCGGACGAGCTGCGCAGCGAGGCGAAACTCTTGCGGTGATCGGCATACCTTCGCATGTGAGGTAGAGGTACGTCTCTGCACCCATCATTTCGGTTACGTCAACGTTAGCTTCGATGATACCGGTTGTAGCGGCGGAAATGAACATTTCCTCATCGTGGATGCTCTCGGGACGGATACCGAGGATAACGTCCTTGTCAACGTAGTAGTTGAGAGCTTCTGCGTCGGCCTTAGCGGACGGGATCTCAACATAGAACTTTCTTCCTCTTGAGGTCTTTGTATCTTCGGAACCGAACTCTACTGTGAACTTGCCGTTCATCATTATGAGCTTGGCATCGATGAAGTTCATCTGAGGTGTGCCGATGAAGCCTGCAACGAACTTGTTTACAGGGTTCTCGTAGAGGTTCAGAGGCGAGTCGATCTGCTGGATGTAACCGTCCTTCATAACAACGATACGGTCACCCATCGTCATAGCCTCGATCTGGTCATGTGTAACGTAGATGAATGTTGTACCGAGTTTCTTATGGAGCTTGGAGAGCTCGGTTCTCATCTGTGCACGCAGCTTCGCGTCGAGGTTCGACAGAGGCTCGTCAAGCAGGAATACCTGAGGATCACGAACTATAGCACGTCCCAGCGCAACACGCTGTCTCTGACCGCCGGACAAAGCCTTCGGCTTTCTGTCGAGCAGGTGAGCGATATCGAGTATCTTTGCAGCTTCTTCAACGAGCTTCTTTATTTCATCCTTCGGAACCTTTCTGAGCTTTAAGCCGAAAGCCATGTTCTCAAAAACGGTCATGTGAGGATAAAGAGCGTAGTTCTGGAAAACCATCGCGATATCTCTGTCCTTAGGAGCAACGTCGTTTACGAGACGGTCACCTATGAAGAGCTCGCCTTCGGATATTTCTTCAAGACCTGCGATCATACGGAGTGTTGTGGACTTACCGCAGCCGGAAGGGCCAACGAGGATAATGAATTCCTTATCCTTAATGTTCATAGAAAAATCGGATACGGCTACAACGCCTCCGGGGTAGCGCTTATATATGCCTCTTAATGATAAACTTGCCATTGGGGAACCTCCTGTAGAGTAATATTTTACTCATATATAATAACAGAATTTCAAATAAAATGTAAGTACCTATTTGACTAAATTTTCTCAATCCGCTTTATATAAAATGCCTAAACAGGACAAAACCGACCTTTTGCCTTATGCCTTTTGTAGTTAATATCAACAAAACACCGTGTCGAAACGGCTTATTTAAGGGCGAAAAACGGGTTTTCAAAAATAAATTTTGTCAACTTTGCTTATCTGCGGCAATACTTTTTGTCTAAATTTCCACATATATTGTATGGAAAGGAAAAATGAACCACTAAATTTTGTGAAAAATGCAGACAAAAGGAGGTTTTGACCGTGAAACGGTTTACAACGGCGGCGGCGCTTGCAACGGCCGCTGCGCTCTTATTTTCAGCGTGTTCTTCGTCATACGCAGTCTCTTCCGAGGACGATATTATCGCGTTCCTCAACAGCAGGAACATAGCGGTGACGGAGGGCTTTACCTGCAAGGACGTCACTATTCCGGAGGAATTCGGCGATGTCTATGATCGGTACAACGAGCTCCAGAAGTCGCAGGGCTTTGATCTCAGCGGCTACCGTTCCCGCGAGGCGCAGGTATATACCTTCGGCGTGATATCTGTCCGCGGCGAGCACACTGACAACACGGAAGCGCACGTCATGGTATGTGACGGGAAGATCATCGGCGGGGATATCTCATCTCCCGCTCTCGACGGAGGAATGACGGGGTTTTAAATTATAATGAATAATTTTGGAGCGCGCTTCGCGCGGTATTTGAATCGTGACATGAACCGGAGCTTTGCTTCGCTTATTATACCAGCATTGTCCGCAGGCTGTCAAGTATTTTCTTCTCCCGACGGGAGACCTGCACCTGTGTCATACCGAGCAGCTTCCCCGTCTCCGACTGCGTCTTTTCGAGCATATACCGCAGATATATCAGCCGCCTGTCCTGTTCTCCCAGCGAGCCGAGGCACTGACCGAGCGCTATATACTCGGTTGCTTTAAGCTGCGGCGGCTCGACGGGAACATCGAACTCCGTTCCTTCCTCGTCGCCGCTCGTGAGCGACACCGCCGGGCGTGAAGCCGCGATCGCTTCGGTGATGCTTTCCTCCGTCTCCCCGAGCTTGTCCGCGATCTCCGCAATCGTGGGACTTCTCCCCTCCGCGGAGCAGCGTTCGCGGTATGCCGCGATCTTCAGCGACAGCTCCTTTATCGTCCTGCTTACCTTTACGGTGCCGCCGTCCCGGAACAGCCGTTTTATTTCCCCGAGAATGACGGGTACGGCATACGTCGAGAACTGCAATCCTCTGCTCTCGTCGAAGCCGCGTGCCGCCTTGATAAGACCCATGCTCCCCGCGGAGACGAGCTCCTCGTATTCTATCCCCCTGCCCCTGAAACGGCTTGCGAGCGAATGAACAAGCCCCATATTCTGTTCAACAAATTCGTCGGTAAGTCTGTCCATTCTACCCTCTGCGCTGCACCTGCTTTATCATGGTCACGCTCGTTCCCTTTCCCGGCGTGCTTTTCACACGGAGCTTGTCGGTGAAGCTCTCCATTACCGCAAAACCGAGACCCGCGCGCTCACCTTCCGGGCAAGTCGTGAAAAGCGGCTGCATTGCCTGCTCCACGTTCTCTATGCCGATACCCTTGTCGGTGATCTTTATGTAAAGTGTATCCTCGCCCACTATCTTCATTTTCATGTCGATATCCCCGATAGTATCGCGGTAGCCGTGTACGATGCAGTTCGTCACCGCCTCGGATACGGCGGCTTTTATATCGCTTATTTCTTCAACAGTCGGGTCAAGCTGGGCGGCAAATGCAGCGGCGCACATTCTCGCAAGTCCCTCGTTTTTCGAGTAACCCGGTATCGTTATCTTCATATAGTTAGATGTGTTTTTCATGCGCGCTTCTCCTTACCGAAAGGTTTTCTTGTTATCATTGGTTCAAGCCCCGACATTTTAAGTATCTTTGCCGCGCGGGCAGACGGCTCGGCGATCTTCACCTTCCCCTCCCATTGCTTCATCGTCCGAACACGCCCGAGCACAAGCCCCACCCCCGAGCTGTCCATAAATGTTACGCCGCTCATATCGAGTATCAGCAGATCGGGCATCGCGCGTTCGAGCTCTCCGTCTATCATTATCCGCATTTCGGCAGCCGCGTGGTGGTCGATGTCGCCCGCTATTTTTGCCGTAAGTCCGAATATCCCGTATTCAAATTCCACAGACATACTTTTCCCTCCGTTTCTGTTGTTCGGATATAATATACCACTTTTTTACCGCGAACCTTGTCATTTCCCGTCGTCTGTCGATTTTCTCTTCGACAATATAAGACAGTTTGTGATTTTGCATATTCTGCTTCGGCTTCGCCGAGGGGGGCTTTCGGTTTAGAGCCTTCTGCTTCGCTCGAGATTTTTGCCACTACGTTGTCGTCGCTTTGCGGGCGGCGGCGCCGAAGCCGGCGCGGGCGATGCAGTATTTCAGAGTCCCTTCTATGGGCAGCCGCAGATTGAAACGCAGTGGGGTTGGCGAAGACTCCGATACAAAATTAAAAACTGCTTGCTGTAATTTCACAACAAGCAGTTTTTGTTATTATATGAAGTAAGTTACCGATTTCCGTGGTACGGGATTGGTTTGGAGTTTCCGGTTCAGCGTCCGGTATCCAAAAATCTCAAAGTACTCTCAAAAGTCTCACTTATCGTACTTCATTCTCCAATCTATACATCTTTTCAGATACTTGACATAGTCCGGGTTTTTGCACATTCCTTTGCCCTCGGCGTCGCTGACCTTCGCAACGTCCATGCCGTTGCACGCAGTCGTTTTCATAACGATATTCAGCGGTGGTACACAGGTGTCATTTGAAAGATATGTTCCGATACCGAAAGCGACTTTCGTTCTGCTGCCGAACTTCCTGAACAGCTTATCCGCTCTCTCGAAATCAAGGCTGTCGCTGAACAGCAGAGTTTTGGTCTTGGGGTCAATGCCAAGGCTTTCGTAATGCGCTATCATCTTCTCTGCCCACTCATACGGATCGCCGCTGTCGTGGCGCACACCGCTGAACAGTGTCGCGAATGTGAGCTGAAAATCCTTTAAGAAGCAGTCCGTGGTGATAGCGTCCGTAAGCGCCGTTCCGTTCAATACCGCGTATTCTCTGACCCACGCACTGAGCGCGTACCAGTTGCTGTAAGCGGGATTGTGCTTGTGGTTGCCCTGTCCGACGCACATTATCCACTCATGCGCCATTGTTCCCACAGGCGTAAGACCGTACTTTTTCGCGAGATAAACATTCGAAGTCCCGACAAACTTCCCCGCGCACAGCCTCGTCTCCCTGAACTTCTTCACCGCAAGCTCCTGCGCTTCGGCGGACAGACGGCGGCGCAGACCGAATTCGCTGAACGCCGACGGGTAATATCTTCCCGTGTGCAGCCACTCCGCCTTTTCGTCGAGCTTCTCTTTGAAGGTGCTTATAAGCGTATCGTAGTCATACTGCATACGGAAATAGACCTCGTTGACTATCGTCAGCGTCGGTATTTCATACATACTTGTGTTGAGCCACGTTCCCTTTGTCTCGATCGACAGCCCGCAGTCCGCGTCCGTGCTTATCTCGAAATCCTCGTACCGCGGAGACCACAGGCGGAGATAGTCAACATACGAGCCCTTTATCCAGCGTATCTCGTCGAGATATGTAAGCTCGTCCTCCGTAAAGCGCAGCCGGCAGTAATTGTATATCTGCGCCTTTATCTCCTCCACCATTTCGGGCGTGAAGGTAACGTCCTCGTTGCGGCACTTAAAAGACCATGTTGTCTTATAGTCGCTGAATTGGTGATAGATAGCCTGCCCCATGCTGAACTTGTACATATCGTTCTCCAGCAGACTTGTGATTATCTGCGGAAGTCTCGTTTTTGCTGCTTCTGACATAATGCCGTCTCCTTTTTTAAATAACCGCCGCAGGCGCACGGGTAGCTTTTTTCCGGTCTCCGTTACATGGTTTAGGCTATACCGCATAAATAGCGTGCGCAGATTGCGCAGTCAGATTTTTCGTCAGATTGTATAGAAATTTCGCAGGCTTACTGACGTAAGTCAAGAAATTTCTGTGCAAGATGACGGAATAATATGCAAGCAAGATGTGTG
>JAFPUE010000003.1 GCA_017395555.1 Ruminiclostridium sp.
CTTGATATGCTGCCCGTTGAGCTTCAGAATGCCGTCTGTAATTTCGATTCTGCGGAAACCGATGCGCTCGCCGATAAGCTCGGACTCCGTCTCAATTTCAAGTCTGTACAGATACGGGCTTTCGGCAGACCACAGCTTCACGCCGCCGATCGTGCTTTCAAAAGTGCCGCCGTCCGTGGCTTCTCCCGAGCATATCAGATTTTCCCCGTCGTAAAGGTGCAGCTTAACGTCCGCACCCTGCACCGAAACGCAAAAGTTACCGTCGCTGTCTGCCGTGATACGGTAGTTTTCGAGCCGCCTTTCCGGGCGGGATAACACATACACGTCGCGGAAGATTCCCGACAGACGGAACTTGTCCTGATCTTCGAGATATGTTCCGTCGCACCATTTCAGAACTGCGGCGGTGATGCGGTTTTCGCCCTCCCGGAGCAGGTCTGTGATGTCGAATTCCGAGGTGTGGTGCGATACCTGCGAGTAACCCGCGAACTGCCCGTTCACATACAGGTAAAAGCAGCTGTCAACGCCCTCGAAGCACAGTATTTTCCGCAGTCCGTCGGGCGTGTATGAATAGCTCCTGCCGTAAACGCCCACGGGGATATCGTCCGGCACATACGGCGGGTCGAACGGTATCGGGTAGCACACGTTTGTATATTGTGCCTTGTCGTAGCCGTGGAGCTGCCAATTCGACGGCATGGGGATTTTTGCCGCGCTTTCCCGGTTTATGAAATCGTCGGGCATATCTATGATGCTGTCGTAGTATGTGAAGCCCCACTCGCCGTTCAGCAGTTCGAAAAACTGCGAATTATCACGCTCCGCGAACGCGTCCTGACCTTTCGCGAACGGTATAAAATAGGCGTGGTCGGGAAGCGTGCCGATGTGCAGCTTTTCCGGGTCTTCGTGAAATGTCATAAAGCTCTTCGGCGAGCCGTTTTCCGAAATAAGAGAGATGTTCATTTTTGCCTCCGGTCATGAGTTTTTCAGTTTTTCTCTGTAATCGTCGAGAATTGTTTCGATCGGATAATAGTACGATTCGCGAAGCTGTGTGAACGAAGCTCCCGCCCACAGAGGTCCGTCCAGCAGCGACTCATCGCCTCCCTGGAACATCGCACCGAGATCGGCGTTAAAACCGTTCACGTTATCGAACAGCATTACGAATTTGCCGTTTTCCGGAGTTATCATATCCTGCAGAATATCGTACTGTTCTTCACTGTAATACGCGTTGAATTTTACTTTTCTCGCAGCTCCGCAGTTCGGACATTCGGTAAGTTCTTCGGTATTGTTTTCTACAAAGCTGTACTTGCACTCGGGGCATTTGCCATAGTATTTGGAGCTTGAATCGGTCTGCTCTGCTTTTTCTTTTGCGACATTCTCGGGGTCGGTCTTTTCTTCACGATTGAGCGTTATCCAATCTATCGCACCCTTGATATTCTTAGCCCCTGCAGGTATCATATATCCGAAGGAATCGTAAGCTATGTAGTAGTTGTCCGCGTTCGGGTCGCGCGGGAACGGGAGAAATACCATATCATACTCAATATTCTTCTTGTACAGCGACTCACACGCCGCTCCGTAAGTCCAAACAGGCTCCATGCCGAGGAAAAGTGTATTACCGTCCACAAAAGCCTCGCCAGGGTCAACATAGCCGGTTCCGGTAAGTCCCTGTCTGTACAGATCTTCGAGATATTCCATACAGCGTACTATCTTTTCGGAGTTCAGATTATTGATGATCTCGGTGTCCTGCACGTCGATTATCTTGGTTCCTGTGGTAGCGATGAAGCTCATAGCACCGACACCGGTGTAGCCGATATGGTCGGGAGAAATATCACACCATTTTCTCAGCAGGTCGCGGAAGGTATCCCATGTCCATTCGCCGTTTCTGTAAAGCTCCATAGGGTCCGTGAGACCGTATTCCTCAATAACGCGTCTGTTGTAATTTATCGCGAAGTTCGAGGACAGCATATAGGGAACATAATAATGCTTTCCGTTGTATCTGAATTGCTCGGCTATATCCTTCATTCCTACCCACAGATCGCTGTCAAGATCGATATAGCTGTCAATCGGGGTGTACATATTCCTCGATATGCCGTGAGGGAACGAAGCCCATTCGTAACGTGTGATGTCGGGCGAGGAATCCGCCGCGACAAGCGTACCGAGACGCTCAAAATACGCGTTGCCGCTTGAGCATATTTCCTGATCTATCGTTCCGCCGTAGCGAGACTCGAACAGATCCACAAGATCTGCAGACGCACCCACAAGATCGTAGTATATCAGCAGCTTTACTGTGCCGGTGGGCTGGTTTTCGTCTATTTCCTTGACCTCCGCTTCGGTGAATATCACATTTGCAGGGTTTTCTGTTGTTACCGCCGCTTCCGTCTGCGCTGCCGATGCCGTCTGACCCGTTTCGCCGGTTGCCGGAGCCCTTCCGCTGTTTCCGCAGCCCGATGCTGCAAGTATTGTCGCAGCAGCAAGAACTGCCGCTATCCTGTTTTTCTTCATAGTCATTTTTCTCCTTTCATACAGCCGCGAATGTGAATGTTATTTCGATCGTGTTTATTGTTTCCTTTGCGCCTGCTTTCCAGATCTGTGCGGAGGCTTCTTCGGCAGTGCCGTCACCCATGCGCGGGTCGTCGGGAACAGCGGAGACCCACCCGTTGTACAGGTTCATTCGTGTGCATTTCCCGTCGTCCGTGCAGGTGTAGCCCTTGCCGTCGAGCGTTTTCTCCTCGCCGTTCACCTTGAAGCTCTTTATTGTGATGACATGATCGGGGTAGAGTATTTCGCCGTTGTAAATGCCGAGCGCGGAGAATGTCACACCTTTTCCTCCGCCCGCGCCGGACAGATCGAGAGAAACGGTGTATTCGCCGTCGCCGGTTATAAGCGCATTTGTCGCTTTGACATTGACGGTCTTGTTTGTCGGATCGTAGATATCGCCGACGCTGTAGGATACCGCATAATCGCCGCTCTGATACATTATCCATGCCACTGCCGTATCGTCCGTTGCGGGAATATCGCCCTCATCGGACATTCTCGCTTCTGCCGCTTCGAGCGCCTCCGCCATACCTTTACGGGCATTGTCGGCTATCTGCTCATCGGTCAGTGAGGACTGCGCGGAGTAGCTTCGGTCAAGGAACAGCTTAGCAATAGTCTCGTCGTATATCTTACCGTCTCTTCTGCGGTACAGACCATTGCAGTCCCACAGCAGAGGGCAGTAATTGTACAGGTCGCAGTTATTCAGAAAGTTCGTGAAATAGATGTCTGTGTCGGGCTTCGGTGTTGGCTTACCGTCGGTAAGTACGCCGTATTCTCCTATTATCACGCCGTAGCCCTGCTCGGTAAATTTTGTCATTTTCGCAAGCGTCTCGTTCTGCTCTTTGTACTGTATAGGCGAGCCCCACTGATTGACAGCCTTGGTCCCGCAGTAATCCCACGGTCCGTAGTAATGCACAGAGACTATCAGCTTGTTTTGCGCGCTGTCTTCCGGCATTCTGTATCTGTCATCGCTTGTGTGATCGAAGTCGGTGTTATAGCCTGCGATAAGCAGGAACCTGTCCTCGTTCTTACCTCCCGTTGCGCGGACTGTCTTTACAAACTCGCTGTTTATCTCATATATCTTGTCGAATATCTCATCGGGCTTCAATGCGCCGGAATCGGCATAATTATCCTTGTTGTTCAGCCCGTCGCCGAGATCCTCGTTCGCAGATTCGAGCACGAGCTTATACGAATAATCTCTGAATCTGTCGGCTATCTGCTGCCACATAGCCTTGTACATTTCCATAGCGGTATTGCGGGTCTCCTGTGACGCAGAGCCGAACATTCCCCACCAGCCGCCGTCCCAGTGATCGTTTACTATGACATACATATCTGCATTCAGCGCATAGTTCACTATCTCCTCGACGCGCGCAAAAAGCCGCTCGTCTATCGTGTAGTCGCCGCTCTCGTAGTTCATTCCGTTCGTCCACGCCACGGGAACGCGCAGGGTATCAAAGCCCGAAGCTTTCATTCCGTCTATCATTTCCTGCGTGGTGTGCGGCATACCCCAGAGGCTTTCAAAGCTGCACGGGTCCTGTCCGTTAAGATAGCCCTGATGATTGTACGCCTCCATTGTGTTTCCGAGGTTTATGCCGTTGCCCATGAGCTTCGTAACTTCAAGCGCTGTCAGTTCGTTCTTTTCCTCCGGAGCGGTCTGCTCGGAAACCTGTGTTTCAGACGGTGTCGCTTCCGCGGGAGCCTGTGGCGCGGTGCAAGCGGATATTGTCATTATTGCTGCAGCAAGACAAGCGGCGGACTTCCTGAAAAATGATGTTTTCATACTTTTCCCCTTTCATTCACAATATCGTTCGCAGCACTGTAAACCCCGATGAACGAGATCACCGGCTCTGTTCTCGAATCTGTTATTCGTATGCGCATGCAGTCGGTTTCAATGCTGCCGAGCGGGACTATACGCTTATATCCGACAGTCGTACTGCGATACACCTCGCGGAAGTAGCCGTTTTCATATATATCTATGGCAAAGCTCTCTATGCGTTGGCTTTTCAGTATATTCTCCTTGATAACCGCATATCCGAGCTTTTCCTTTTGTTTCAGCTTTATCATAATGTCTGCGTTGCTCGAAGTCGGCATATAGCTGCTTTCGTAGCTGTCCTCGATGACGTTCTCTATTCCAAAGCCGGACTTTTGACTTTCACAAGTCAGTTCCGCTTCGGGAACAAGGTTTTCCGCGAACGCCGCTTTCAGAAGCTTCCCAAGCTCCGCGAGCCTGCGCACATCGTTCTCGTGCATCAGTCCGTCCGTCGTGGGCGGGATATTGAGCAGGAACGTGCAGTTCCCGCCGACAGAGCGTATGTAGATATCCACGAGCTCGGCGAGCGATCTGACCTTGTCGTTCTCGCTCTCGTGCCAGAACCAGCCCGGGCGGATAGAGGTGTTCACTTCGGCAGGGTACCATATCAGCTTCTTTTCGTTTGCGAGCATCTGTCTGCTGCCGAGGTCGCCGTCGCGTGCATCGACACGGCGCTGCCTGAACTCATCGCTGTCCTCGTGCTGGCTTTTTTCGGAGATTATCTCGCTGTCGCGTGCTCTCTCCGGAACTACGCTCCATTCCGCAGCTCTTGTGTGACCCGCCTCGTTGCCGCACCAACGGATATCCGGACCGCAGACAGATATACAGGCATCGGTCTGTAATGTCCGTATTACCGCATAGTATCTGTTCCAGTCGTAGTATTGCTTTTTCCCGTTCGGACCCTCGCCGCAGGCACCGTCGAACCACACGGAGAACACATCACCGTAGTTCGTGAGCAGCTCGGTAAGCTGCCCGACGAAGAAGTCGTCGTAAGCCTTGCCGCTGCCGTACAGCGGGCAATTTCTGTCCCACGGCGAGAGATACACGCCGAACTTTATGCCGCCTTTTCTGCACGCGTCCGAGACCTCGCGGACGATATCCTTACCGTAGGGACTGTGCATGACGTTATGCGCGGTCAGCTTCGTGTCCCATAGACAGAAGCCGTCGTGATGCTTGCAGGTGAGTATCAGACCTCGCATTCCCGCCGATTTGACGGCATTTACCCACTGCTCCGCGTCGAGCGTGCGGGGAGCGAATATTTCGGGTGATTCGGTACCGTCGCCCCATTCCTTGTCCGTAAAGGTGTTCACGGTGAAGTGAATGAACGCATAGAATTCAAGCTGCTGAAATTTTACCTGCCTTTCGGAAGGTATTACTCTTATCAATTCTTTGTCAAGCTCCATGCAGAGACCTCCATAAATAATGATCGTATTCCATTGTAAGAACAGGTTTTCTTTTAAGGGTATCTCTAAAAACCGCTTTGAAAAGAGAAAATGAGATAGCCGCGTCGGATACAAGGAAAGCCGACGAAGCCGGGCTAGCGCCCGGTTAGGAGGTTTGACGCAGTAGACGGTCACGGCAGGAAGCCGTGGTATTGCCGCCAAAAGCGCGCAGGACGCGCGCATACAAAGCGGCATAAAGTGGATAGCTCTTTTTCTCTCAAATTGGGTTTTTAGAGGTTCCCTTAATATCCACATTTTCGTGGATATGCACAAAGCCCTTCGGTATGACCGCGCTTACGGCAACTTACGGGCTTTGTTATGCATGTGTGAACTGCTTATACGGTTTTATCCCGCGATCATTCCGCGGTATTCATCAAGGGTTGCTTCAACTATGCTCTCGTATTCGGAAAGAATATGATTGTATGTATCTCCGTCAACTATCGGGGCATTATAGATCGTGTCAAGCGTGTCTATCATATCCTGACCGAAACCGCCGTGACACGAAAATACAAAAGTAAACTTCGACGGATCCACAAGATCGTCAAATATCTGCATCTGTTCGGGAGTATATGTGAGCTTCCACTTTGCTTTTCTCGGAGTCCCGCACTCGGGGCAGGTCTCGCCGATCTCGCCGCGCTCACTCTCAAACTTATACTTGCACTCGGGGCATTTGATGTAGTAGTAACCGCCGTCGTAAAGAAGCTTTTCGCGTTCAGCCTCTACCACTTCCGGATCGCTTGCGTACATTCTCGAAGCGAGGATAAACGAAGCGGCACCCTGTATATTTGCGGCTCCGGAAGGGACCACATATCCGGATGTCTGACCGGTCATATAGTATGTGTCCGATTCGGGATCACGAGGCATAGGGACTGTTCTGATCTCACCCTCGAAATTGTTCTGGAACCACCTTTCCTGACCGCAGGGGAGCGCCCAGTCAAGCGGCATCACAAAGAACAGAGTCCCCGTCCATGAATCAAGGTTATCCGGACCGTGCCAGCCCTCCCAGAAAATATCCTCACGATAGAGCTTCTCAATAAACTCCATTGCTCTGTATGCGTTGGGACTTTTCATATTATTGATTATTTGATCATCCTTCAGTTCTATTGCAGGCGTTCCGGTCGTTGCGGTAAGCTGCGCACCGAATGTACCCGGCCACGACAGAGGATACTTTTCGGCATTGGAATCTTTCCAACGAAGCATTATATTCTCAAATGCGTTCCAGTCCCATTCTCCCGCAAAATAAAGATCCATAGGGTCTGTCATGCCGATCTCCTCGATCTCTTTCGAGCAGTATGTAACGCCGTATTCGGTTGTGGTGAGTGCATAGGGGAAATAATAGTGCTTTCCGTTGTATTCAAACCGGTCTATTATCCCGCCAATATCCGACCAGACCGGACTTTCCTTGTCGAGCCATTCATCAAGCGCAGTGAAACGGTTGTTTATGAAAAGGCTCGGATAGAAGTCACCGGAAAATCTCATTATATCCGGAGATTGTCCCGATGCCATCAGTACACCGAGTCTGTCGTTAATTTCCAGCGAGCTGACAATCTCGGTCTCTACGGTACCTCCGAAGCGTTCGGCGAACAGCTCGGCTATATCTTTTTCGGGAGATACATTGTGAAAATCGAAAAAGCAGAGCGCGTGTATGGTTCCGGCTTTCTTACCGGCTTCATAGAGCTTACCCGCGCCGCTCTCATTCTGTGCGTCAACTGTGCTGATATCCGCCATTTCGTCGTAATTTACCTGAACATCGATCTCTCTGTTCGGGTCAAGAGTAGTTATAGCGGCAGCGGTGGTCTCAGCTGCCGCATCCGACGCGGTTGTACTGTTGGTGCCTCGGGCTCCGCCGCCACCGCAGCCCGAGGTTCCGACAGCAAGCACGGCAGCAAGTATGGCTGAAGTTAATTTTTGTGATCTTTTCATTGTGAAGCCTCCTTGGTAAACGTTTACATTGCTTGGCATAACACTCTATATGCCAAAAACGATCGACACGGATCATCTCGTAATGCTTGACATATCCGGGATATAATTGTATAATAATGTCATAGACATACTATAATCTATTCCCATTTTATTATAATTATAACAGATATATTGACAATAATCAATAGTGTTTTGCGACGTAATGTTGGATTATTACGACAGATAAAAAGAGGCAATATATGATCACATTCAATCTTGATTTTTTTGCCGGAAAAGGTGAGTTCCCTTTTTTCATTCAGTACGGATATCATGAATTCTCACTTTACGAACACGACCATGCCGATTTTTTTGAGCTGACTACTGTTCTCAAGGGCACAGCTATGCACAATATAGGCGATGAGAGCTGCTTTGTAAAAAAGGGCGATGTGTTCTGCGTTAATGACCAAACGGCGCACAGCTTTACCGAATGTCATGATTTTCGTATCTGCAATATAATGTTCAGACCCGGTACGATGTTTGCAGCGTTTCCGGAGCTTTCGGAATGTGAGGGATTCTCACTGCTGTTTGATCCTCGTCCTCACATTTCCGGCAGCGGTGCGCTTACAAACCGTATGCGCCTGAACTTATCGGATTTTGAACAGGCAAAAGCTATGACAGATGCCATGGCTGCCGAATACAACTCCCGTAAGCCTGCAAGAAATGCCGCTCTTACTGCACAGTTCATATCATTTGTCTGCTTTCTTGTGCGAAGATACGAAGCCCGGCGTTCGGAAACCGATACCTCAACGGCTTTTTCAAGAGCAGTCGCTTATATCGAAAACCATTTCTCGGAAAAGATAACTCTCGATGAGATCGCTGCCATAGCCGGATTGTCCGTCCGGCAGTTCCAGCGACAGTTCGCAAATACATATCTCACCACTACCAGTGATTATATTACCGCGCTTCGTATGCAGAAGGCTATGCTTATGCTCACAAAAACAGATGACAGCATCGGAAATATTGCAGGCGAATGCGGATTTTCCGATCCCGCTTTCTTTACGCGGAGCTTCACGAAATATACGGGATATTCGCCGAGAAGATTCAGGGAAGAGGAAAACAGAATGCATGACCCGTATAATATTTAGGGAACCTCTAAAAACCCATTTGAGAGAAAAAGAGCTACTTGTGCCGATAGCTGCGTCAAGTCTCCTCTCCTTGCGCCAGCAAGCCTTCGGAGCCTTTCCTTGCTCTCTACACAATTATCTCATTTTCTCTTTTCAAAGCGGTTTTTAGAGGTACCCTTTAGACAGTATAACACAAATGAACGCCATAGTTGTGTTACTTAGACCGCACATCATATTTTTTTATAAATGATATTAAGGCGGGCAGCAAAGTTTCTATTGCGGCTTCTTGCTTTTCAATTTATGCCTATCGGGAATTGAAAGACCAGCTCGATAAGATTGACAGCTTGAAATTCATCTTTTCTTCACCTGCTTTTGTAAAGGGGGCGTCTACCAAAGAAAAGAGAGAATTTTATATTCCTCGTTTAAATAGAGAATCCGGGCTATATGGCACAGAGTTTGAAATCAAACTGCGGAATGAAATGACACAAAAGGCTATTGCAAAAGAACGTGCCGAATGGATCAGAAAAAAAGCTGTATTCAAGTCAAATACAAGCGGCGATTTGATGAGCGGTTTTATCACTGTTGAGAATGGTGATGCAGCTACTGCATATATGCCTATTAACGGGTTTACTACAACAGATATAGGCTGCGAAAGAGGTAATAACGCCTACAATGGTGGACTATCTTTACAGCAATGCCGGTATAGAGATAATCACAGCAAGCACTATGACGGAAAACAAGGCATCCGCAAGAGTGCTTGAAAAGAACGGTTTTATCAGGACAGCGACTTCTGTCCCCGAGGATTGGGGATATGAGCAGCCGACTGTTGCCGATAAGTGGTTCATATAGAAAAGGAGCTGATAAAATGGATCTTGAATACTTACTGTTTCTGCAGAATTTCCGCAACGGCATAAACGATGCTCTGACACCGTTTATGGAGATGATATCGCTTTTCGCGGTGTCGTACCTTATCATCGTACCCGCGTTTATCTACTGGTGTGTCGATAAAAGAAAGGGGCTGTACACTCTTGCGTCATACAATGTCTGTGTGGCGATAAACGCCGTCGTTAAGCTGACAGCTTGCGTTTACAGACCGTGGATACGGGACAGCCGGATTCTTCCCGCGGGTGACGCGATAACCACGGCTACGGGCTATTCCTTCCCGAGCGGACACACATCTACCGCAGTGCCGATATACGGCGGACTTGCTGTGGGAGCTTGGAAGAAGATGCGCTGGGTCTCTGTGATCTGTATCATCTGTATCGCGCTGACAGCCTTCTCCCGAAACTATCTCGGTGTACATACTCCGCAGGATGTGCTTGTGGGGATTACGCTCGGTATCGTTATATTATGGCTTATGTCCGTTCTTTTCAAGTATCTTGCGGCGCACCCCGAAAAGGAGAACATATTCCTCGCGGCAGGTGTTATACTTGGTATCGCGGCGCTCTTTTACATAACACTGAAGCCGTACCCAATGGACTTTATTGATGATAAGCTGCTTGTCGATCCGCAGAAGATGATGAAGGACGGCTATGGAGATATAGGGATAATGATAGCGTTCTGCGTCGGCCGTTTTGTGGAAAAGACATGGATAAAATATGAGCCCGTTATGACAAAGAAAACACTTGTGGCGGGCGTGACCGGAGCTGTTCTCACATTCTTCCTTATCGAGACGATAAAATCCCCGCTGAGGGAGCTTCTCGGTCAGCATTGGGGAACTCTCACGGCAAATTCGGTGATTATGATATTCGTTGTTGCAGTATGGCCCGCTGTGATGAAAGCTGTGACCAGGAATGAGAAGTCGGATTTCGGTGTGACGGAATGAAAGTTGCATAGAAGAAATAACGATATATATTTAGTCAACAGACACGACTTTATCAGACAAAAAGAATATACAGCCCACAATCGGCGAAAGCAAGCCGATCGTGGGCTGTATTACTTTTATTTTTTCACATTTCTTTGTTCGACGACAGCTATATCAGATAGTAAGAGCGCAGAAGCCCGATATCTTCATCGGAAACTCCGATCTTCTCACGGACAAACGCCTCGACAGAACCGCTTTCTTCCTTCATATAGTCGATCGCGTGACGCAGATACTGTTCCTTTACGCCGCCGGAAAGCGCCGCCATAGCATTGGCGAGATCAGGCTCGTCGGGAAATAACGTCATAAACTGCTCTCTTGCGGCATCCTCCGCGCCAGCATAGAATTCGTTTGTGAGCAGAAAATCCTTCAATATCGTTTCTTCATCGACACCGAAAACATAGAGCAGAAGCGCCGCGCCTATACCCGTTCTGTCCTTTCCGTGTGAGCAATGCCATAGAACAGCCTTCTCACCCTTGCTCTTTAACAGCACATCAAAAAACAGCTTATACTGCTCCCGCACGCTGTCCTGTTTGAGAGCATTCGCATAAAAATATTCTCCAATTTCGCCGTCTTCGTATATCTTTTTCAGAATTGCGAGCCGCTCCTCCGGATCGGTGGCAGCATAGGACTTGGTGATAAACGCGGTTATCCCGACGGGCAGGTTTACCTGCTCCACGCCCTCAATAACGGGATCTGTATCCGTGCCCGCCTCTCCGCCGACACGCATATCAATGACATATCCGAGGTTGTAGTCGTTTTTGAGAATTGCGATGTCTTCTTCCGTAGCAGTAGATAGCTTTGCGGTACGAAGCAGAAGTCCTCTCTTTATCGTCTTTCCGTCAACAGTATGATAACCGCCGAGATCGCGGGCGTTTATAATGCTCGTTGTGGTGAGCTGCTGTGACTCCTTTGTCACAATATTTCCCGGGACCGAGACTTCCACAGTCTTTTCGGGAGCCGCCGCATTACTGCCGCAGCCTGACACGGAGACCGCCATGATCATCGCCGCAATTGCAGCTGTTATTGTTTTTTTTCATTATTATACTCCGTTTTTTTACAGCCGTGTGCCTGAATAACTATACCGAATAAGTCCTTTTCGTCCAATGTTTTGCGATAACCGCAAACAGCGGTTTTGTCGCAAGATCGTATATCAGATACAGCACGAAGCTGATAAGATACATTATTATCGTGCAGCCGAGGATATGTGCCGTGAGAAGCGCGGGATTTTCCTGCACAAACTGAGCTATGCCGCAGTATTCAAGCAGGTTTATGTGAATAAGATACGCAGGGAATGACGCGACCGAGAGCTTGTTTATCACCTTGCTGCTGCCTTTATTCATGTTCCGGAATATAAGAAATACGAGTACAGCCTCAACGATCACCAACGGGTGCTCATAATTGTACGCGGTCGTAGCAAAGATTTCTTTTCCGGTAACAGCCTTTTCAAGATATGTCAGTCCGAATATCGCCGCAACCGTCAGTAAAATCAGAAGCAAGAGCTTGCTCGAACCGGTTTTCTTTCCGCTTTCCTCGCGGTCTTTCAGATAGCAGCCTATCAGATACACGAGTACAAAATTCACTATCGTATATCCTTCCTGTGAACCGTAAAGACCGATCGTGCTCGCGCCGTAGATCTTGTCCTGATAAAAATACTGGACAATGTCGGGGATTATGGCATATACCGAGAACAGTCCGATCAATATCAGTAACAGCGTCTTTTTACCGGAGCCGCTCAGATGTAACCATACAAGGTTTATGTACGGCGAGACCAGATACAGCGCAATATACACAAAAACGAACCAATAGCTCGGCGAGAAGTATCCCAGCACAGTTTTGAAATCAAGGCCGTTTCCCTTCGGAAGCTCTTTTATCAGACAGAACCCAAGTTCAAAAACAATAAGCTGAGCAAGAAGCCCTATCGGTTTTAAGAAGTCGCGTTTCATAGAGTTCCGCATAAAATAGCCGGATATAAGCACATAAAGATTTACCGCGCATATCGACAACGACTCAAAGAATGTCATTATCGCCTGATTTATGCTCCCGTCGGCAACAGCGGCAAATCCTCCGCCTATTTTCGGATTGTTGTAGTGGAGTATGATGACTCCACACGCTGCGATTATTCGCAGCAGTTCTATATTCGACTGTCTCTTCGTTCGTGATAATTACTTTTTATACTGTGACTCTTGATCAGTAAAGCTGAATTATTTTTAAAGAAACACATTTATTATTCTGTATTATAGCACAAATTCGCAAAGTGGTCAATAATTAAAATAGTTAGTCTCTTCTCAAAATGAAATTACCCCACATCTATAGCCAAACGGCGGCGAATGTGCTATAATAAAAGTGCAAGGAAAAGAACAAAAACAGAGCCAAAAGCTGCCATTTTTTAAACTATTGACAAATATATTCAAAAAATATTCGGTGGTATTGACCTGACATGGCCGAAGCTGATAATATCTGCTGTTGCCGCGGGTGTGCTTACCGCGGTGATCGCGCTTATACCCGCATTTCATTATACCTCTGCGCACGCGATAACGGTTACCTTCGAGGTGTGGATACTATTCGGTCTCATCATCTCATCCCGCTCACTCCTTTCAGTCGATTTTGTGAATTTGAAAGCCATTGTCAAAGTCGATTTTCAGTTATAACAGAATCGCCCTGTTTTGTCAAGAAAAAGTTTTATGCGCCGTTGTATAAAAATCTGTTGACAAAAGCTGTGATATGTGCTAATATAGTTATTGACAAATGTCAATAACCGAGAAAGGATGATCCTATGCCAAGGCCGGTAAAATCGCGCAGGATATGTGGAATGCCCGAATACTGCTGCTTCGCGCCGCTGGAAGACTGTTCGGAGACAGTTGTGCTTACCCTCGACGAATACGAGACCGTAAGGCTCATAGACTATACGGGACAGTCACAGGAGCAGTGCGCAGCGCAGATGGAAGTCGCACGCACAACTGTCACGGCGATTTATGACAGCGCACGCAGGAAGATCGCCGATTGCATTGTGAACGGCAAGCGGCTCGAAATAGCGGGCGGTAATTTCCGTATTGCCGAAAACGCGGCGGCGGAGAGCATCCCGAAGAAAGGAAACAATACTATGAGAATTGCGGTAACTTACGAGAACGGAAATATATTTCAGCATTTCGGCAGAACGGAGCAGTTCAAGCTGTACGACATCGAGAACGGCACAGTGAAAAGCTCCGAAGTGGTCGGAACAAACGGTGCGGGACACGGAGCTCTCGCAGGATTTCTGAGAGCGGCAGGAGCGGATATGCTTATCTGCGGCGGTATCGGCGGAGGTGCGCAGATGGCAATGCAGGAATCCGGTATCGCGCTTTACGCGGGTAACAACGGCTCTGCCGATGACGCGGTGAACGCTTATCTTGCGGGAACGCTCGCGCAGAACACCGAGTCGAACTGCGATCACCACGGACATGAGCACGGCGAAGGTCACGCCTGCGGAGAGCATGGTTGTGGGCATCACTGAAATGGGTGAAAAAGTACGGAAGAGCCTCGATCTGTTCCTGACGTTCATGAAGATCGGCACGTTCACCTTTGGCGGCGGATACGCAATGATACCGCTGATACAGAAAGAAATCTGCGATAATAAGAAATGGCTAAAGGAACAGGATATCGCGGAAATAGTCGCTATCTCGGAATCTACTCCGGGACCGATAGCTATAAACGCAGCAACATTTGTCGGTCAGCGGGTTTCGGGGTTTGCCGGTGCCTGCGCGGCGACGCTCGGAGTTGTGCTCCCGTCGTTCCTTATAATATCTCTGATCTCACTGATACTGAACGAGTTTCAGAGTATCAAAGCTGTGCAGTACGCATTCATGGGCATACGGGCGGCTGTGCTTGCGCTGATTCTCAAAGCGCTGTGGATGATGTTCAGAGCGACAAAGAAGAAAGCCGTTTCGTATGTTCTGATGGGCGCATCATTTATCCTCACGGCATTTATAAAGATCGACGCAGTATTTGTCATTATCGGCTGCGGCTTGTTCGGGCTGATATGGTCGCTGCTGACCCGAAAGGAGCAAAGCAATGGTACTGATTGACTTGTTCCTTACATTTCTGAAAATCGGCGCGTTCACCTTCGGCGGCGGTTATGCCATGATCGCAATGATACAGTACGAAGCCGAGCAGCACGGCTGGCTCACACAGACGGAGCTTGTTGATTTTGTGGCGCTCAGCGAAAGCACTCCCGGACCTCTTGCGATCAACATGGCAACATTCGTAGGCATCAGAACAGGCGGTATTCCCGGTGCGATAATTGCTACTCTTGGAATTGTTCTTCCGTCATTCATCGTCATACTTATCATCGCGAAATGTTATGAAAAATTCCGTAAAAGCAGGGTCGTCGGCGGAGTTATGGCAGGCCTGAAACCTGCAGTTGTCGGACTAATCGGAGCGGCGTTCATCTCTGTCGCGGGTACGGTATTCTTCCCGGCGGGACTTGATGTTTCAGCTTTTTCAGCTGTGAGCTTCTGGGTATTTATCGCGCTATTTGCGCTTACCACCGTGCTTGCTTTTAAGAAAGTTCATCCCATATTGATAATACTGCTGTCAGCCATTGTCGGCATTGCGGCGGGGTACGCTTTGGGGTTGTGAATATTCTATAATATTTGTAACGCAATAAAATGTCACAGGAAGGGCTCATAATGAATAATTACAGAATAGAAAAAGCCGAATACAATGACCTGCCGGAAATTCTGAAGCTCCAGTATCTTGCTTATCAGAGCGAGGCAGCGTTGTTCGGAACGCAGGACATCCCGCCGCTGAAACAAACGCTGGAAGAAGTTGTTGATGAATTCAATGCCGGAATCATTCTGAAAATGGTCATTGATAACAGGATAATAGGCTCGGTCCGCGCAAAGGAACAGGGCGGTACAGCTTACATAGGAAAGCTTATGGTTCATCCGGAACACAGGTGCAAGGGTTACGGTACTATCCTTCTTTCGGAGATCGAAAAATGTTTTCCCAACAAGCGTTATGAGCTGTTTACAAGCACAAGGAGCAAGGACAACATCAGGCTGTACGAAAAGAACGGATATTCAGCGTTCGACAGCAAAAAAATAAATGATGAGCTGGAATTTGTGTATATGGAGAAGTGCTGAACATAAAACTATGTGAATTATTCCGGGAGATAGAATAAGATGTTTGAAAGTGAATTTGCAAAGACCGAATACATAGAGAATGACCGTGTAGTCTTCCATGTCTGGAAGAAAGAGGCACATTTTGATGATTACAGAAAGCCTGTCATCGCTTCGCTCGAAATGCTCAGAGAGCATAAGGACAGTATTTTTATAGTCGATGCAAGAAACGGTTTTGAAGATGTTAAGGAAGATGTCGATTGGGGATTCAGCTACTTCCTTCCCGAATTGAAGAAAACGGGCTGCAAAGTATGGGGCTTTATTCTTCCCGTCGTTTCCGATATCGAAGGCGAGATAGACTTGTGGACAGCGGAAATAGAGAAGAATTTCCGCGTTATAAGAGCGGAGTCCTATGACGAGATCCTGAAAAAAGCGGCGGAAAAGATAACTGTGGAATTACTGCCGTTACAGCCGGATGACCGCGAGCAGTTCATACTCGACAATCAGGAAGCATTCAATTACGGCGCGCTTGAGGAATTCGGACTGCGCGATGACCATTATGAAGAAGATGATCAGATCATTTCCCGCGAAACGATAGAGCACTCGATAGACAGCGGCGAGGCATATCGCATAATCCATAACGGAGAAAAAGTCGGAGGAGTTATAATATCGACAGACGGCGAACGCGGCGATCTTGAAATACTGTTTGTGTCTCCTAAGGTACACAGTAAGGGCATAGGCTATGCCGCATGGTGTGAAGTCGAGAAGCTGCACCCCGAAGTAAAGGTCTGGGAAACGGTCACGCCGTATTTCGAGAAGCGCAATATCCATTTCTACGTAAACCGCTGCGGATTTCACATCGTAGAGTTCTATAACAGTCATCACCCCGACCCGAATGATCCCGACGCAGGCGGACACGATATTGACGAACAGTTCCCCGACGGAATGTTCAGATTTGAAAAGCGCATATAGCTTTTTGTCGCTCTCAGAAGTATTCCGGTTGATAAATAAGAATATATAAAAGAAGTACAAGGTGTTTGCCTTGTCCTTTCCTGTTTTTTTGGATATCCTGATATAGCATACCGCATCGCTTACAGTACCACACAAGCCTGCCCGAACGCAGCAGCGTCAGCGTCCCACTTCTCCTTAGCAGTTTCGAGAGCCTTATTGATCCGCTTGTCAAATTCGCTCTGATATGCCTTGTTTTTGAGCACATCGTCGAAGCTCGGCTCGGTCTGCTTCTGCGAGTCGGTGCCTGCGGGAGTGTTCGCGTTTCCGGAAGTGTCTCCGGCTCCCGCGGAATCCTGTCCGCTTGTTCCCGCGCCTCCGCCGTCCGGAGCGGCGAAAGGACGGCACATAGCCGAGATGATTGCCAGTGCGTTGATAGCTGTGATTAACATAGTTTTCCTCCTTGCCCCCTGCGTTCTCTGCCCGCAAGGTTCATAAATTGTTTTGCCCGGCCGAATTCCTCCGGCCGTTCGTTTTGGATTATAAAGACAGCGCCGAAGCTGTTGCCCCGACGCTGAGATTATTGAATTTTTGCAGGCGAATGCAAAAGCCTGTTGAAAATATTATCTTTCGAGCATAAGAAAACCGCTCACGATGTGGGCGGTTTTGTGCTATTCACATAATTTCCAAAGCTCTTTTTTTGTTTCTTCGGTAAGTGGTTCATTTTTTCCTGTTATCTTTAATAACTCCTCCTGTAGTTCTTTGGCTTTTTCGTCAAACTCCTCTTGACTACAACCATAAGAAGAAACTTTTTCAGACATATTATCTCACTCCCATCGTAAATACATAACCATACTTTTCAGCGTTTTTTTCTAAATAAGATTCTCCTGCCCGTGAGGCATATTCGATATATAGAGCATCATTAACATCGTTTTTGCTTATAATGC
This sequence comes from Ruminiclostridium sp., assembly GCA_017395555.1. Lineage (GTDB taxonomy): Bacteria > Bacillota > Clostridia > Oscillospirales > Ruminococcaceae > Ruminiclostridium_E. The sequence goes on from JAFPUE010000003.1 coordinate 17,660, forward strand.
CTAATTTCAAATCGTTTGAAATCATTTTAGAAGCATTTGTCCAACTAACGACCTTTTTATATTCGTTAGCAAATTCTAAGTTGTCAGTTGCTTTCGCTGTTCTTAACAGAGAATAATATATACCTTGTGGGGTTGAAGCCCTTAATTCAAGAACTTTATCTTTAATGGCGTTATTAATATCATTAAATGAAAAACAACCTCCACTCGGATGATTATGAGTGAAAATATTGTCAACAAGTAAATCCTTAGGCGGTTCAACACTATGTGCCTCACCACCAGTAACATTAATAACCTTACCTGTTCGGTCAATAATAGTTCCAACCTCATAGTTAAGATGTTCTTTTTCCTTCTCAACTTGATGTAAGGTTACGTTTATAGCATCTCGATTTTGCTCATATTCATCATATACAGAAAGTGGTTCTTTTTCTTCCATTATACCACTATTTTCGGAATTGTCAACACTCTCGGCAGAATTTTCCGTTGTTCCGATCTGTTCCCGTTCCGCTATCATCTGATCGAGCCTTTGCTCAATCTCCTCGATAGAGGTTCCTTCAAGCATCCTGTCGATATCAGCCTGGATATCTTCAAGCGTATCCTGCGGTGTGGTAACCTTACACCGACAGAACGGATGCATCGGAGGACAGTTCACACCGACAGCCGCGTCGGCTATCTTGAACCGCTGACCGTCGAGATCGTCGCAGGTGTCGCAGACGTTCTCCGCGTTCTCTCCGAGTGAGATAAACTCATACTCGTCGAAGCCTGCGTCCTTCATTCCTTTCAGCTCCGCCTGATTGATACAGTAGTTGCTCTCGGTGCGAACGACACGACGCGCCTTGTACATTCCGACCTGAAAACGCTCCTCGATCTTCGCCGCCATTTTCGCTTCCGAAGCTCCGGTCAGTTCGCCCTTAAGGAGCACCTGCTTTCTCGCGGACATGGGGACTTCGCGACATTCAACGAGATCTACGGGAAATACTTCACATCGCTTCCCGCAAGAAGCTGCGTGGCGGTAAAGACACTTCCGAAAAACGTTCTTGTTGAGGTCGAAGTTATCGCGGAAGTCTGAATAAGGATTTACAAGCAAAGACCGTTCACAGGAAAGTGAACGGTCTTGGTTTTCATATAAACAGGCTTGTATCCGACAACTCGGCAGAGCCTAAAAATGTAGCTACGCCGCCGAGCTCAACACCGTCGATAAGCTCCTCCTGACGTATGCCCATAATGTCCATTGACATCTGGCAGGCGACTATCCGGACACCATGGGAGATAGCGTTCCATTTTTCTATTATATCACATTTTTTACGATTTTGGAAGTAGAACCGGAAAGCCGCTGCGGTCTCTATGTACACAATATCGTCGGAAACGTCAATGTTAATCCTTATATACTCTAATTGTTTTCCTGTTTTGGCGTACTCGTTGTAAGGCATATCGTTATCCTCTATATTATGATTTATCTTACTTATTGTCTGATCCGCTTCGATAATCCGCTTGTAACAACCTTTTCGGGTAAATTGTTGTCTATAGATTGTATGAAATGAAGTATTTAGGACATTATTTTTACAACAATAAATAAAAAACTCTTGACAATACTTCGGTCAACCGCTATAATGGTAGTAGAAGTAATATGAGAGGAGGAGGTAGCTATGCTTATTAACGAACAGCTTGAAATGCAGAAAATGACAAAGTATAGGCTTAGCAAGGACAGTGGTGTTCCGCAGGCGACAATAAATGATATATGCAGCGGCAAGGCTGATCCGGAGAAGTGTGCTGCCGGGACGCTTTACAGACTGGCTAAGGTTTTGGGAGTAACAGTCGAGGATATACTGGAATCTGCAAAAGAAGAATATCGAAGTGCGTTTGAAACCTTCAAGAGTAATGTCTGTCATCATGTTAAGGATATGGGTGACATTGATTTTATGATAGATGTACTTGAATCCGATGAAATAAGGACTTTATACAACAAGCACTGGTATCCGGAAGCATTATATCTCCTTGCAATGCTTGATTATCTCTCGCGTGTCAATGATGTCGAAATTTGTACAAAGTATAATGATATAAGATCAAGAAAGCTGTCAAAACCTATATACCCGACAGGCGTTATTTTAACAAGCGAAGTGTTAAAGTCTGATGAGCCTATGAGAAAAGCGGAAGAAGAGTCTATTCCCGAATTCCGTCGCTTCAATATAATTGAGAGCGAGGTGAGGAACGTTGTCTGATAAGCCTTTTACAAAAGAAAACCTTGACATGTACCTGAAGGAACTTGCAAAGGAGTTCAGAAAACGAAACGGGAAAACTGTACCGGCAGAGATCATCCTTATTGGCGGAGCATCAGTAGTCATCAACTACGGGTTCCGTGAAATGACATACGATATGGATGCGATAATAAATGCTGCTTCCTCGATGAAGGATGCTATAAACTATGTGGGCGATAAGTTTGAACTTCCGAACGGTTGGATGAATGATGATTTTCGGAAAACCGGATCTTACACGCCGAAAATTTCTCAGTATGCTAAATATTATCGCACATATTCAAATATTGTGACATTCAGCACGATAACTGGCGAATATCTTGTTGCTATGAAGATGATGTCCGGAAGAAAGTATAAGTATGATCTGTCCGACATCATCGGCGTGCTTTGGGAGCAGGAAAGAGCCGGTGATCCTCTTTCATTGGAAAGGATAAGAAAAGCTGTCGAAGACCTCTATGGTTCTTATGAAGTTATTTCCGGTGAAACAAGACAGTTTGTTGAACAGGCACTTCAGAACGGTGGCTATAAGGAAATGTATATGAGGACACGGCAGTTAGAAGCTGAGAACAAGGATAATCTGCTTGAGTATCAGGCTGAAAAGCCGGAAGCTATAACCACGGATAATGTTAATGACGTTATTGATGCTCTCAGAAAAAGAAAAGGGAACAGAAATTGAAGCCCCGTAACGTAATATTACGGTGAATAGTATGAACATAGCCAACAAAGAAATAACAATATACCCCGCGTGCAACGCCGGAAGTCCTCTCGTGATCCTGAACTCGTTCGGTGACGAGGGTGCAGCGGTGCATGAAGAATTGCGGAAGATGAAGACAGCGGACTTCGCGCTTGCCTCAATAAAAATCACGGATTGGAACACCGATTTGTCACCGTGGGCAATACCGCCGGTGTATAAGAACGACGAGCCATTCACTGGCGGGGCTGACGCATATCTGGAAACATTGACGGGTGAGATCGTACCCGCGATCATATCGGAACTCGGTAGCAAGCCTGCGTATATTGCATTGGTGGGGTATTCGCTCGCGGGACTGTTCGCCGTGTATGCTATGTATCGCGCCAAGCTGTTTTCGAGGATCGCGAGCGCTTCGGGCTCGCTGTGGTATCCCGGATTTATGGATTGCGCAAAATCACACGAATTAGCGGCACTTCCCGAAAAGCTGTACCTCTCGCTCGGCGACAGGGAAGCGCGGACACGCAATCAGATCATGGTGAAAGTTGAGCAGAACACCGGAGACCTCCACGAATATTACAAGTCGCTCGGAATCGACACGATTTTCGTACTAAACGAGGGCAACCACTTCAAAGATGCGGGGCTCAGGATCGCAAAAGCTATAACTTGGATAACCGACTGAAATAATATGAATTGTGGGCGACGTATAATCTCAAAGCATATAATAACGGTAGGATAAGTGACGCTTGAAAAAACATGACCAAACTTTTCTTCAACTTTTCGTGTAAAACTTCCCATGCCATAATCAAAAATATTACAGTCTGTTATATATCTCCCGATTTCTGATATTAAGATCTGCGATAATTTTTTATCGGGCGAATGATTTTTGAAACATTCGTTAAATGCGTTTTTTCGAGGGGGGTCCCGACGAAAAAATGAAAAGTATATGTATACTTTATGTGCTTGCAAGAATTAGAATTTTAGTTTGGAATACGTATACTTGGTTTTATGCCTTTTTGCAGACCCCGACACTTTGGATTGCAAAATTATACCGGGGTCATGTGAGACCTCGGCGTTTTGGTTTTACAATTTGTTAAACGTCCTGTATAAAAATTTGAGACCTCGGTGGTCGGAAATGTCTGGGGTATGATCCGGGATGTGCTTAAACGGAAATAAGGTTCGCCGTTATGACCGACAGGCTGCGCCGGCGGAGCTTTACTAATATCATTATCTCAAAGTCGCAATGTAATATACTTTCCGTTGGTCAGTATCGGATACCGGTCACGTTTATGGCAAATATACCGGAAATTTTATGTGATAGTGACAAATAACCCGGAACGATATTGACATTTGTTGGTGAATATGCTACAATTATATGGAATATATATTAAATGGAGCACAGTCATGATCAAAGAGTTTTATCCTCTGCCCCAGTCACAGAAAGGTATCCTCGTGGAATCTCTTTCTCGCCCGGACACAACCGTTTACAACATACCCAATTTGTACCGTCTTTCCGACAAGCTCGATCTCATGCGCCTGAAAAAAGCCGTTGAGACTGCTGTAGCCGCACACCCATATCTGAATGCGGCGGTAGTGACAAACTCAGACGGTGAGTTCATGATAAAACGGGATGACGAAGCGGTACAGACAGTTGAGTACATTGAGACCGCACACCTCCCGAAGGATCTTGTGACCCCGTTTGATCTTCTGAAAGAAAAGCTCTGCCGGCTGCGTATATATAAGACCGATGACGGCAGTTATCTCTTTATGGATTACCACCACATCGTATTTGACGGAACAAGCAACAGCATACTGATGTCCGATATCGCCGCGGCTTACAACGGCGGTGATGTAGTCAGTGAGACATATACCGGATTCGATGCCGCTCTCGATGAGGAGAAGCTGCGGCAGACAGACAGTTATGAGAAAGCCGCAGCATATTTTGCGAAGCTCCTTGCCGAGGCGGAGCCGGATATGCTGCCCGAGGGTGATGTATATGAAAAAATGCCTTCTTTGGGCTGTTTCAATATCCGATCAGAGATCGGCACCTCGGAGATCAGTGATTTCTGCAGAAAGAACGGCGTGCGTAAGACAGCTTTCTATAATGCGGTGTTCTCGTTCGTGATGTGCAAATATAATTGCAGTGACAATGTCCTGTACACCACGGTAGATAACGGCAGGAATGATCCTCGTCTTGACCGTACTGTATCTATGCTTGTAAAGACCATCCCTGTTTTCTGTCATCCGGATACGGAACAGACCGCCTCGGAGTTTGTGCGTGATATCGGCAGACAGATAGATGAAAGCAAAGAGAACAGTCTTTATTCTTTTGCAGAGATCGCGCATGAGCACCATATCACATCCGATATAATGTTTGGCTATCAGGGCAAAAATTTCCTTTTGGATTCTGTGGCGGGAGAGCCTGCGGAGCATACACTTCTTCCCGGTAACGCGGCAAAAGCCCCGCTTCACATCGAGACTTATGAACAGGACGGAAAGCTCCTGTTTTTCGGCGACTACCGCAGCGATATATACAGCGCTGACTACATAAGCAGGTTGATCGCCTGTCTGGAGCAGGCAGTGCGGGAGTTTCTGCGGGACCCGCAACTTAAAGACGTTTGCTTTGCGGATGCACGCGCCATTGCGGAAATGGACGCCTTCAACGCCACCGGGACCGACTGGCCGGAAACGGATATAGTCTCGATGTTCCGGGAGACCGCGGAAAAATATCCCGAACGCGAAGCGGTGATCTTCCGGGACGAGGTGCTTACCTACCGTCAGGTGGATGAGATCTCCGAGCGTATAGCGGGCTTCCTGAGCTCGAAGGGCATCGGAAAAGGAAGGGTTGTTTCGGTGCTTATCCACCGCGGCATCGAAATGGTAACGGCATCGCTGGGCGCTCTGAAGACCGGGGCGGCATATCAGCCCCTTGATCCGAGCTATCCCACCGAGCGTCTCGGCTTTATGATGAAGGACGCAGACTGCGCTCTCCTGATCGCGGACGAGGATCTGCTGGAAAAGGTGCCGGAGTATAAAGGACCCGTCCTGCTTACAAAGGACATACCCTCTCTGCCGCTCTGCGGAAAGCTCACCTGCAAGCCGGAGCCGGAGGATCTTTTCATTCTCCTTTACACCTCCGGCACCACCGGCGTACCCAAAGGTGTTATGCTCGAACACAGGAACCTTGCCAATTTTGTAAGGCACTTCCATAATACTTACGATCTCGACAAGGACGGCCGTGTATCCGCTTATGCAAGCTATGGATTTGACGCCTGCATGATGGATCTCTACTCGGCGCTGACAGTGGGTGCCTGCGTGTGCATCGTCGAGGAGGAGATACGGCTTGATCTTGTTGCGGTGGAGGATATGTTCAACCGCCTGAAGATCACGCACTGTTTTATGACCACACAGGTGGCGAGACAGTTCTACACCCTTGCCACGGTGCCGACTTTGCGTTATCTGCTGACCGGCGGTGAGAAGCTGGTGCCGGTGGCTCCGAGAACGGATATCACGACAGTGTTCGATAACGTTTACGGCCCTACGGAGTGTACTATACTGTCAACATATAAGCACGTTGACAGGCTGTATGAGCGCGTCCCGATAGGCAAGCCTCTGACCAATTACAAGTGCTATGTTGTGGACAGCAGCCTGAACAGACTGCCGCCGTTCGTTCCCGGAGAGCTTCTTATCGCGGGACGCGGAGTAGGACGCGGTTATCTGAACCGTCCCGATCTCACCGAAAAGGCATTTATCAAAAATCCATTCAGCGACGATCCCGCATATGCCCGTGCATACCGTTCCGGCGACGTGGTGCGTCTGCTTCCGAACGGAGAGATCGACTTCATAGGCAGAAATGACAGCCAGGTCAAGGTGCGCGGTTTCCGCATCGAGCTGACCGAGGTGGAGGGCGTTATCAGGGAATTTCCCGGTATAAATGATGCCACGGTGCAGGCGTTCGAGGACGAGACCACAGGCGAAAAGTTCATCGCCGCCTATGTGGTCTCCGACAGCAAGGTTGACGTTCCCGCTCTCGATGATTTTATCCGCGAACGCAAGCCCTCCTATATGGTGCCTGCTGTCACCATGCAGATAGACAGAATACCGCTCAATCAGAACAGCAAGGTGAACAAGCGCGCTCTGCCCAAGCCCGAACCAAAGGTGCGCACTGACGCAGAAAAGACCGGGAATGCGGCACCGCTGAACCTGCTGGAACAGGAGCTTAAAGAGATAGTCTCCGGTATTGTAAACACAACGGAATTCGGCATCACCGATCTGTTCCGCGATCTGGGTCTGACCTCGATCTCCAGCATCCGTCTTGCCATGCAGATCTACAAGCGCTTCGATGTTCAGCTCGATACCCGGAAGCTCATCTCGGAGGGCTGCATACAGAGCATTGAGAACGAGATACTTGCAGGTTTCCTTGATAAAGACAGCCGGAAAGACAGTGCTCCCGCCCCGGAGGCTGCTTCCGGGAAGAAGGCTTCTGCACAGTCCTGCCGCCTTACCTTCGCACAGCAGGGTGTTTATACCGAATGTCAGGCCGATCCCGACTCGGTACGGTACAATCTCCCCATGACCTTGCGGTTCCCCGGGGGAACTGACGCAGCACAGCTTGAAGCCGCAGTGCGTAAGGTCATTGACGCGCACCCCTACATTCTCTGCCGGTTTGTTCCGGGCGAGGACAACGAGATCGTTCAGGAGCCTATCACCGGTTTTGAGCTTGAAATACCTGTCACAGAGCTCTCTCCCGATGAATACGAGGCGCATAAGAAAGCCTTTGTCCGCCCGTTTGATCTTGCAAAAGGACCTGCCGTCAGATTTGAGATCGTTAAAACGGACTGCCTTGTCCTGCTTGCGGATATGCATCATCTCGTCAGCGACGGCGCTTCCGTTGATCTCTTCATAAGCCAGCTCTGCGGCGCGCTTGACGGAGAGGAACCGGAGAAGGAAAGCTACAGCTATTATGATTTCGCCTCCGAGGAAAAGATCGCGCCGGAAACAGAGGAATTCTTTGCCGGTCAGATGGCAAACGCGGAAGAGGCAACACGGCTGATACCGGATGTTTTTGACGACGAACTTCCACATACGGAAAGGGAAGTGTCCGTCGGGACGGATATAGCCGCAGTGAAAGGCTTTGCAAAAAAAATCGGCGTGACACCGGCGGCGGTGTATCTTGCAGGGTGCTATATCGCATTCGGAAGATATGTCTGCGAGGACACGGTTGCCATTGCCACGATATCCAACGGCAGACGAAACCTTAAAGTCGGAAACACATTGGGTATGTTCGTCAATACCCTTCCTCTTGTCATGCCGATCGACAATAAAGAAGCGGCAGCCGACTTTGTGCGCCGTGCGGCGGAAGGCTTCACGGAAACCATTGCAAACGAGAACTATCCCTTTGCCCGTATCGCGGCGAAGTACGACTTCCGTCCCGCAATATCCTACGCATATCAGATCGGTGTCATAAACGAGTATCGCACAAAGCTCGGTACAGTTGAAACAGAGCTTATAAGCCAGGATACCGCGAAGATCCCCGTGTCCGTTTTCATCAACGGTACGGAGGATGACGCGCAGATAGCTGTGGCATACGATTCCGCACTGTACAGCGAGGAGATGATGCGCGGTCTTGCCGAAAGCATCGGAAATGCAGTGCGCGGACTTATGACCTGCCCGACAATATCGGAGATAAGTCTGACCGACGAAGCACAGTGGAAGGTGCTCGACGGTTACAACCGTCCGTGGGATCTCGGCTACGACAGGAACGATACTGTTGTTACAAAGTTCAGAAAGATCGTACAGTCTCAGCCGGACAAGACCGCCGCGGTGTTTAAGGACAAAGCATATACATACAAGGAGCTTGATGAGCTCACAGACCGTCTTGCGGCAAGGCTACGTCGTCATGTCTGCACTGTGACGGGAAAGGAATGCCTTAAAGAAGAAGTAGTGAGCATCCTTGTGCCGCGAAACGAGAATGTGTTCATTCTCCCTATGGCTGCGGTAAAGGCCGGTCTTGCCTATGAGCCGCTCGATCCCGGCTATCCCAAGGAGCGTCTGAACTTCATGGTTAAAGATGCGGGTGCCTGCCTGCTTCTGGCGGAGGACAGCCTTCGTGACCTCGTCGATGAATACGAAGGACCCGTGCTTACGGTGAGCGGGCTTTACGCAATGGACGATGCAGAGCCGGCGGCTTTTGAGCAGTCTCCGGATGATCTGTTCATTCTGCTTTATACCTCGGGCTCCACAGGTATGCCCAAAGGCTGTCAGATCGAGCACCGAAACGTAGTATCCTACGCTTACGGCGTGCGCAATGACTTCTACACACAAAATGACAGGATCGCCGCATACGCTTCCTTCGGATTTGACGTGAATATGTCTGATGTATTCTGCACGCTCTTAAACGGCGGCACGGTTTACCTTATCCCAGAAGATATACGCATGGAGCTCGGAGCCCTTGCGGGCTATTTCGACGAAGTAGGAATTACGGCGCTGCTGCTGACGACACAGGTAGGAGTTCAGTTCCTGACGAATTATCCGAGTATGAAGACTCTGCGTATGCTGGTAATGGGCGGCGAAAAGCTGCCCGCGGTGGATCCGTCCAGACTCTCATATACCATTGTGAACGGCTACGGACCGACAGAGAACTGCTGCGGGGTAAGCCTCTTCCCGATCAAAGCATGGGAGCCCAATATACCTATCGGAAAGCCTATGAGCACTATCCACGCCTATGTCCTTGACAAGACAGGACACAGGCTTCCCGCGGGCGCTGCCGGAGAATACTGTCTTTCCGGCCCGCAGGTCAGCAGAGGTTATCTCAACCGTCCCGACAAGACCGCCGAGGCCTATGAGCCCTGTCCGTTCAACGAATTCCGTATGTATCATACCGGAGATATCGTTCGTTACCGCAGGAACGGAGACGTTGAGTTCGTCGGACGCAAGGACGGTCAGGTCAAGATACGCGGCTTCCGCATCGAGACCAAGGAAGTGGAAAGCGTGATCCGCGGCTTCGCAGGAGTCCGTGACGTGACGGTACAGGCGTATGATTATGAGACCGGAGGAAAATACCTCGCGGCTTTCGTGGTCAGCGATACCGCACTGGACACAGCGCAGCTTGCCGAATATATAAAGACGCAGAAACCCGCTTATATGGTTCCCGCCGCGATAATGCAGATAGATAAGATACCTCTTACCATAAATCAGAAAGTTGACAAGAAGGCCTTGCCGGAGCCCAGACTGCAAAAAGCCGCCTATGTTGCGCCTTCGGGCAGGACAGAAGAGGCTCTCTGCGCCGTATTCGGCAGCGTACTCGGTATCGAGCGTATGAGCGCGGAGGACGACTTCTTTGATGTGGGCGGCAGCTCAATACTTGCTATGAAGGTAGTCATAGCAGCGGAAAAAGCGGGTTACAGCATAGTTTATAACGATGTTTTCGGCTATCCTACACCGAGAGCTATGGCAGCTTTCATAGACGAACGTGAAGGAAATGCAGCCCGGCCCGCCGAAATGCCGTCGGAAACCGATGCGCAGACAATAACCGAGATCGGCAGGGACGGATACGATTATGGCAGGATAAACGAGCTGCTTCGCCGTAACACAGTCGAGGCGTTCCGGGGTGGAAAACAAAACCCGCTGAACGATGTGCTCCTGACGGGCGCGACGGGCTATCTCGGCAGTCATGTTCTCCATGAGCTTATAACAAACCACGACAACCGCATCTTCTGCTTTGTCCGTCCCGGAAAAGATCAGAGCGGACAGGAACGTCTCATGTCGCTGCTGCGGTATTATTTCAATGACGATTATTCCGGGCTCTTCGGTTCGAGGATATCCGTGATAGAGGGCGACGCAACGGACCCCGACGCGCTGATGTCATTTGCGGCTCCCTGTGCGGATATGACCGTTATAAACTGCGCGGCAAGCGTCAAGCATTTTGCACGCGGCGACGAGATAGAACGCGCAAATATGGGTTCGGTACGCAATCTTACCGCGTGGTGCGAAAAGAATAACGCCCGTCTGATACACATTTCCACAGGCAGTGTTGCCGGAGAACGGCAGAACGGTGTACCGCCGCTGAGCTTCCGTTTTGACGAGCACAGCCTGTACGCGGGTCAGATCATTGACAACAATCAGTATGTACACTCGAAATTCATGGCAGAGCGCCATGTCTATGAGGAAATACTCGACCGCGGTCTGCGCGCAAAGGTACTGCGTATGGGCAATCTTGCCCCGAGGGCGGAGGACGGAGAGTTCCAGATAAATTATACGACAAACAGTTACATGAACAGCTTCCGGGCATTCCGGGCACTGGGTATGATAAGCTATGACGCGCTTGACCGGAATGTGGAGTTTTCTCCGATCGACAGCATTGCCAGGGCGGTAATTGCCCTTGCGGGAACGCCGGACGACTGCATCTGCTTCATTCCGCTCAATCCGCACCGCCCGCTCATAGGCGATGTTGTACGCGCATTGAACGAGGAAGGATATACGGTTCGCGGTGCGGAGCCCGAGGAATTTATGGCGGCGCTGCATGAAGCTCTTTCCGATGAGACGATGCGCGAGGCGGTAAGCACTCTGGCGGCTTACAACAGCGGCAGCGATACACAGGAGATCGGACCGGAGAGCTGCGACAATTCCCTCACGATGCAGATACTGGAGCGTCTCGGATTTTCGTGGCCGGAGACCGGCGTTTTCTACATACGGCAATTCGTTGCTAAACTGAAGCAAAAAGGCTATTTCGGAGGAGACCTATCATGAAGCTGTTCCATGAACGGATAACGGAATACGCGGCACAGTTTCCCGATAAAGCGGCGGTGACCGATCCCCACGGAGAGATCAGCTACGCACAAATGGAGGCGCTGAGCGCGTCCTTCTCCAGTGTACTTTCGGCACTCGGAGTCGGAGCGGGGGACGCTGTCGCGGTCTATGTGCCGTATGTGAAGGAGATACTGCTCGGAGCGGTCTCGGTCTTTCGTGCGGGAGCTGTGTTCATTCCCTTTGATCACGGATATCCCACAGAGCGCCTGACGTATATGCTGGAGGATTCCGACGCAAAGGCGATAATGACAATGCGTGAGCTATGGGAACAAAAACCCCTCGGCTTTCCTGCGGAAAAAGTCATTTTTATGGACGAACCGCCTGCGCATGAACAAGCGGAGGTTCGTTACGAAGACCTGTCCGATGATTCCCCCGCGATGCTCCTTTATACATCCGGCACGACAGGAAAGCCGAAGGGCGTACTGCATATCCACAGTATGCTGCTGCATATCGTGGACTGGATGAATATACACGAGGGCGCGGAAATGGGCGGGAAGACCAGTTCCGGCGTCATCACAAGCTTTGCCTTCGTGGGAACGCAGATGTTCCTGCTCGGTCCCCTGTCAAAGGGCGGCACGGTCTGTATAGCTCCGGAAGAGGCTCGCAGCGATCTCGGATATCTGCATAAGTTCCTGCTGCAGCAGCACATAAGCCACATTTTCGTGCCTTCCGGACTCGCGACCATACTCGCGGAAGACTATGATATCAGCGGAATATTCGTATTCGCCGCCGGTGAAAAGCTGAGGAATTTCAGACCGCTCGTTCCCGGAAATTTCCTGATAGACAGCTACGGCAGCACTGAAACGGGCGGTGTACTGTCGAAAAAGATATACGGAGACGAGGCGCGTATTCTCGTCGGAAAGCCGTTTGTAAATACCAAGGCCATGATTGCGGACGAAGAGATGAAGCCGGCGAAGCCCGGAGAAGCGGGAGAACTGCTGATATCCAACGCGTTTATGTCTCGGCAGTATTGGAAGCAGCCGGAGCTTACCGCAGAAAATGGACGGTGACGGACGGCGAGACGTGGTGTCACACCGGAGACAGGGCTTTGCTTACCACCGAAGGAGATTTTGATATCCTCGGACGTATCGACAACATGGTCAAGCTGCGCGGTTTTCGCATAGAGACCGGAGAAGTCGAGGCGCAGGTCTCCGCAGCTGCGATAAAACTCGGCAGAAGCGACGTGAAACAAGTCGTGGTAGTCGTAAAAAACGTCAGCGGCACAGATCATCTTGTCTGCTACTATGAATCGGAACGGGAGATTGACAGTCAGGCTTTCACGGATGAGATAGCCAAAAACCTCACGGATTATATGATCCCGAAGATCTGGGTCAGAATGGACTCCATGCCGCGCAACGCCAACGGCAAGGTAATGCGCGGAGAACTGCCGCAGCCGAGCAGAGACCGGAAGAATACCCATTACGAGGCTCTTGACAGCGAGGTGCTTGCGCGTATTGTATATACGCTGGAGGATGTGCTTGACACGTCTGTGTCGATAAGTCCGGACGACAGGTTCACCGATCTGGGCGGTACATCACTGACTGTGATCAGATACTGCGCGCTTCTTCGTGAACAGGGCATAAAGATCGCGAGCGCGCAGGTGCTCCGGCTGAACGTTCTGCGAAAGATCGCGGAGGAGGCGGAGGTAGCCTATGAGCGGCTCTGGACAGAGGAAGAGTACAGTGAGGTGCGGAAAGACTTTGCCGCGCGGGGAGAGAAGATACTGAAGGTGCTTCCCATTACCCCGGAACAGGACGATATGCTGTTTCAGCAGATACTGTATCCGGATCGCTTCGATTTCAGAAACGCTATGTTTCTGCAGATCGACAGCCCTGTATCAGAGAAGGATCTCCGTGAGGTACTTGACATTGTTTCGGAGGAGAACGAAACACTTCGCTCCTCGATAGTATTCCATGATGTCGGAGTGGTACAGCAGGTCATAACAGACCGTAAGATACCGCTTGAAACTGTGGACACCGAAACGTTCGGAAGCCGGGAAATGCTCGAAATGAAAAACAGGCTTCTATATACACAGACAGATCTGCAGCGCTCCGGTCAGATACGGGTGATCTATCTGCGCACGGACGGCAGGTATATGCTGTGTATTCTTACCAATCGCATAGCTTTCGGCAAAACAAAGCGAAATGCGTTTATTGCCCGGTTGATGGGACTGCTTGAAGAAAGATATCCTCAGGATAAGGCGATAAGCGGTTGGCGTGAGCTGCTGGAGGAAAGCCTTTCGGAATTATTGGGAGCCTCTGCGGAGAAAAACGCGGACGTGATCGCAAAAACCGATACAGGCAGAAAAGTGCCGCCCGATATATCCGTCTATTCGGAGAACACGGGTCCGAAGCTCGTCTTTGTTCACACCGCAAACACCGGAAGCTCGGCATACTACCGGCTTGCGTCAAGGATCTGCGATAAGGTCTCGTTTTCGGTGATCGAGCCGTTCAATCTGTATCATCCGAAGGAAGCGCGATACGGAATAAGAGAGATCGCGGAAAGATATGTTTCGATCATTAAACGCAGTCAGCCGCAGGGACCCTATTATCTCGGCGGCTGGTGCTACGGCGGTGTTATCGCGCATGAAATGGCTTGTCAGCTTGAAAAGGCGGGCGAGGAAGTACGGTATCTGTTCATGCTGGATTCACACGCAACTACCGACGAACATCTGCGGAGCTCTTTCAGAGCTATGAGTTCGCAGGTCAACAGGTCATACTTTGAAACAAGCCCGCTGTTCGCCGATCTGAGAGAAGCCGGTATGCTGGAAGATATGATACGCAATTCCGAGCACTCGTCCGAGGACATGATGAATCATGACCCGTCCGTTTTTCACGGTAATGTTCTGTATTTCAAACCCGATCAGCTTCCGTCCGGAATACCGGAGAAAAGCCGACTGTACTGGGAAAAGATGATGGGATTTGAAGCCGGGAACTATGAGAATTATTGCAGCCCTGAAAAGCTGCGGATCATTCATACGCCGCACGAGCATGACCTTATGATGGATGACCCGTCATTGAACATCATCGTGCCGGAGCTGATGAAAGCGATAGGGATTATTGAAAATTAATAATTGTGGTGTCGCCTTGCGGCAACGGATCTGAAAGCTCCGCGGGCGGCACAATAATTTTAAACTGATTAAGGAGTATATCAAGATGACAATTGAGAAGGAAGTAAACGGAAGCTGCGCTAAACTGATCCTGAACGGCTGGATGGATACCGAGAACGCTCCGCAGCTTGCAATTGCGGTGGACGCACTCAATCCCGAAGTAAAAAGTCTGGTGCTTGATATGGCAGGGCTTGAGTATATGTCCTCCGCCGGGATAAGGCAGCTTGTCGCTACTCACAAACGCATGAACGGCGAATTGACGCTGAAAAATGTACAGCCTGTGATAATGGACGTCCTGAGCACATTGGGGTTTGACAAGAAACTGAAGTTCGAACCGTAAGCGTCCTGATTTACGGCAAGGGAAATGATATGAAAATAAAAGCATCCATTCTGACACTAATTGCGCTGCTGCTGCTGGCTTCACTTTTACTCTCGGCAACAATAGTCTTTTCGTTCAGTTATAACTATATGCTTGAAGATGCCGAAGCACAGAGCGTAAGGGTATCCAAGGCGGCGGTCACAGCCGCTCTGACAGCCATAGGCTCAAAAGAAAACCTGTACGCCCTGTATGAAGACGAGGAATTAAGGGAGCAGCTCCATGAGACATTCCGCTTTATCTGTCAGCAGACTACTCTTAGATATCTGTATCTTTTTACAGTAGGAGAAGACGGGCACAGACACTACATAGTCTGCGCGGCTGATGCCGACGAGGACGATATGCGATTGCAGACAGAGTTCCCCTTTGGCTCGGTGCGTACTACATCGGTTTATCAGTCTGATATACGAATTCTGAACAGGGAGAAGGATGCAGACTATGAGCTGATAAATAATGAGTACGGGTGGGTATGCATGACTATTGTTCCCGTGCTTGACAAAGAAAACAGGATAATTGCCCTTATCGGTGCCGACGATCCCATAGAAGATGTCAGATATATAGCAACGCGTAACCTTATAACTCTGACGCTGCTCGGTATCATAGTAGTCTCGCTCTCTTATGCGATCGCTCTGCTGCTTATAAGAAAGACTGTGACACTGCCTATCATTGCTCTGTCGGAACGAATGAATGTATTTGCCACGGACAGAAAGGTAAGCATCGGCACCGATAAGCAAAACACATTTTATCCGGATGAGATCGCTGGCATAGAGAACGCGTTCGAGAAGATGACGGTGGATATAGACCTTTATGTAAATGACATAGAAGCTCTTACAAGAGATCGTGTCTATACCCAGACACAGCTTGATGTGGCAAGAAAGATCCAGAGCGGGATAGTTCCGCGGGAATATGCTATGTCGGAAGATCGTTTCGATATATACGGATGTATGTTTGCGGCGAGAACGGTAGGCGGCGATTTCTACGATGTTTTCCGTCTGGACAACGGACAAATAGGCATTGCAGTCGGAGATATTTCGGACAAGGGTATTTCCGCAGCGCTGTTCATGGCTATGGTAAAAACATCCATCAGGGAAAAGATCAGGGCAGGACGCACCCCGGCGGAAACTCTCAATCTCGTGAACCGGGAGCTTTGCGCTTCCAATCCCGGGAATATGTTTGCTTCTGTTTTTGCGCTGACACTCGATCCGGAGACCGGTATTGTCACCTTTGCGAACGCGGGACATGAAGCGCCGCTTATCCTTGGAAAAGCAACGTCATATCTTAATGTCATGAAAGGGATAGCCATAGGACTGTTTGAGGATTCGGATATCACCGATGAAAAGCTGGTGCTTTCCGACGGAGAGGGGATACTTCTTTATACGGACGGAATAACCGAGGCCATAGATAAAGATAAACAGCAGTTCGGTAAGGACAGGTTAAGAGAAACCGTTCTCGGGAAATACCGGGATAATGCCGATCGTTATGATACACGGGCGCTTGTCTGTGACACTGTCCGGTCGGTCATGGCGTACACAAACGGAATGGATCAGTTTGATGATATTACCTGTCTCGCAGTCATCTGCAAGGACACCGGAAATGGTACAACTATCCTTCCCCCTGACGTAAAATCCTTCAGAGTTATAAAAGACATTATCCTGTCACAACTTGGTGAAAGCACCCGTACAAAGAACATTATCCTTGCCTGTGAAGAGGTCTTCGTAAACATCGCGAGCTACTCAGGGACAGATCGGATCGGTTTCAGCTGTAAACAAAGCAAAAGCACATGGCTGATAACATTCATCGACAACGGTACAGAGTTTGACCCTGTAAAATCAGAGCGGGAAAAAACGGAATTTGAACAGAGTGATCAAGGAGGAATGGGTATCATATTTGCGCGTAACAACTCAGAAGATATGATCTACAACCGGATAGGCGGCAGCAATGTACTGACGATGGTGTTTGACACAGACGGCATTTGATGATATGATACATTGCAGAAATAAAGTAAATCAAACAGCTCCAAACCGTATTTATTGGTTTGGAGCTGTTGTTTTTTATATCTGTCAAAGCGTCATCTCTGCCCGTAGTATCTGACACACAGCATGGTCAGATCGTCGAACTGTTCGGCATCGCCGGTCAACTCGTCAACGCTTTTTTTCATGGTATCAATCAGCGCATAACATTCTGAAATCAAAAGCATCGAAGCAGCACAATAATGGCAGATATATCCGCAATACAGAGCCAAAATAATTGACTTAACTGTGAAAATGTGTTATAATCATAACATTATAGAATCGGAGAGGTAAAGAATGGAATACAGAGTAAACAATCTTATTTATGCCGCGGATAAAGATCTGCACGGCACGATCAGAACAGGAATAGTGCTGACTGAGCCGGTACACGCGGGTGCGCTCAGGAAAGCCGCCGATCTCGCTATAAAGCGTTATCCGTATTTTTCGGTAAAGCTCGTGAGGAGAGGCGAGGAATATGTGATGATACATAACGACGCGCCGCTGCCTGTCACGCCGGGCGGACGTGCGATACCGCTCGGTGGTCCGGAAAGCAACGGACATCTTTTCGCGCTGGCTTACGACAACAAACGGCTGTATATCGACACTTCACATTTTGTTACCGACGGAAACGGCAAATTCCCGTTTATTAAAACCCTGCTGTACTGTTATCTGAATATTATTCACCCTGACGCGAAGTTTGAAACTTCGGATATCGCAATGCCGGAAAGCGGAGTTCCGGACTATGAATCGGACGATTATCCGTTCCCGGAAAAGCCTGTACATACAAAACCGCTCGGTTCGGACAGGCGCGCGGAAAATGTATTGATGCTCGACGATCAGCCCAAAGGATACGAAAGCATTGACAAGTGGACCTGCTTCCGCGTCCATGTAAGTCAGAAGGATATGATGAAATACGCATCGAGCGTTGACGGCAGCCCCGCCACATTTATCGCGACGATAATGTACCGCGCGATCTCTGACCTGCACCCGGACTCGTCGCTTCCGATAGTCTGCGGGATGCAGCACCAGTACAGGAAGGCTCTCGGCAAACCGTTCAGTCATCTGTGTCATGTGAATATCGTTCCGATCACCTACACCGATTCAATGCGCGGAAAAGATACCGAGCTTCTGAACACTATGGCACGCGGAACAATAATTCTCCGTGCCGACAACGCGAATGACCTTCTTTCCGTGAATTCGCATATAGAGAACGATCAGAAGATCAAGGAGCTTACGCTTGCGGAAAAGCACGACTATATGAAGAATTTTCTTCTTGACAAAATCGGCATGAACACCTTTGAGGTGAGCTATACCGGATGCGTTCCGTTCAGCGGGCTTGACAAGTATATCACCGATTTTTTCCCGATACTTGACATGAGTTTAAGCGGCGGAATCTCCATAGAGATATTCCCTGTCGGCGAGAACTTCAGCATAAACATAATGCAGAGAACCGATGACAGTAAATACGCTTTCAGATTTATAGAGCTGCTTATGGAAAAGGGAATAAAATGCTTATATGAAACACAGGAGCATTTTGAGATAAATGACTTTGTGCTTCCCGAATAAACGGTGTTTTAAAACCGGCCGGATATGATTGAACCGGCCGGTTTTTCATTATCTTTTTGTAAGGTCAGGAGCTTTATCCGCTTTTCCGAAATCGAGGAAAGCTGCGCGTCATCTGAACCATTTGTCTGCAACAGTCGGTGTGTCATATCCCCAGTCTTCCGGCACCGCGGCGGCTGTAAGAATAAATCCGTTTTTCTCCAGCACACGCGCGGAGGCTTTATTCTCTATCATTGTGCTTGCGGTAATTATTTCCGTATCGGTTTTTGTGTAGAGATAATCCACCATGAGCTTTACTGTCCCGGAAGCTATTCCTTTGCCCCAATAGGGCTGATCCAGCCTGTAACCGATACAGGTCTTCCGGATATCTTCCTTATACCCGTAAAACTCGGCAAGCCCGCATAAGCAGCCGATATCCTTCGGATATATGCCGAGAATGAGCGATTCCTTTGAATTGAACAGTTCTCTGTACATTTCGCTTATAACGAAATGAATATCATCGTATTTTTTCTCGAACAGAAAAGTCGGCAGGTACCGATAAACGGTATCTTTCCGTGTCATTGTCATCAAAGCGTCCGCGTCGCTGTCATTTACCTGTTTTATAACGATACGGTCATCTTCAAGATGCGGTATTTCATCAAAGAGTTTCATTTGATATCTCCCGATAGTATTAGTATTTATCACACAGCGTGCTGTGGCTTTTTATTTCCTGACGATATGCGATCGAAAGCAAAGTTCCGGTCATGTGCCTGCGGAAACATCACTATCCTTGTCATTGCCGAAGAAGATGTTGTTTTCGGGCATGTTTTTTATACGATACCTGCTGCCGTATTTTGCCGGTATGGGAGATTTGCAATTATTCAAAATACAGGAATTCCGCCCACGGATACTGGCTCATGAACTCGCACTCATAGGCATTGACAGCGCCCGCGTCAAGCTCCTTGAACCGGTAATAGTCGCAGTCGAGAACATCGGGATTTACCGCGAGCGCATTGTAGCTGTGTACTACCGCCTCTTCCGCTCCGACGGCTTTGAGGCTTTTATTCATCGCGAAAATGTAAGTCTGCAAAAGATTCTGGAGCTTGTTGTCATACGCTTCGTCCTCAAATATCGCCGCGAACAGCTCGCGCTTGGTGCAGGAGTTCCCGTGACGGGAGACGAGATACGCGAACACTTCCTTTGCCTTGCTGCGCTCGAAGCGGACATGATCGCCGTTCGGGGTGAAAACGTCGAAATTCCCGAAGCACCGCACACGCAGCAGCACATTTGTTTTCGGGACGATCGGGAAGCGAAGATCGGACAGCTCCCGCTCGACATCCTCTTTGGTGACCGGCTTCATAATGTAGCCGCTCGCCTTCATATCCATAGCGTCGCCCTTATATTCGGAGAAGCCCGTAACAAAGATTATGTTCATTTTCGGATTTACGGTTTTCAGCTCCTTCGCGAGTTCCACGCCGTTCATACCGCGCATATGTATGTCAAGAAACGCCACATCACAGCCGGCTTTCTTCACTTCTTCGAGCAGATCGGTCTGTTTCCTGTATGCCTTTACTTCGGCATCGGGCTTTGCTTCCTTAACTGCCTGCTCCAGCATTTTAAGAGCAAGCGGTTCATCGTCAAGACACAGTATCTTCATTGGTTTCCTCCTTTTTGGGTATTGTTACCGTCACCGTCGTTCCGACACCTACTTCGCTGGTGATCGTTATGTCGGCACCGCACATATCTTTAAGTCGTTTTTTTGTGTTTTCCATTCCGACGTGTGAGCGCCCGTCATCTTTCTTTTCCGCAGTCGTGTCATATCCAACACCGTCGTCGGATATGATGACTTCATAAGCGCCGTCGGTCTCTTTCGTAGCTATCGTGACCGTGCCGCCGTCATCTTTCATTCCTACACCGTGTTTTACTGCATTTTCCACAAGCGGCTGTATCGACAGCAGAGGTACTTCAAAATCCGTTGCCTGTATATCGTATTCAATATTGAGCAGATCGTCGAAACGCAGCTTCTCGATATACAGATAATTTTGCAGATGTTCAAGTTCCTTCTTAAACGGCACGGGCGTTGTTTGTTTCAGCGAATCCATATTTCCGCGCAGATATTTTGCGAATGTTATCGTAGCCTGTTTCGCGGTTTTGGGATCTATATCGCACATCATGGCGATAGATGTCAGTGCGTTGTACATGAAGTGCGGGCGTATCTGCGAGGTCATCACTGCGACTTTCGCCTCGTACAGCTCCCTCTCGGTCCTTTCCTTCGCAACGGCTATGCGGATATTCTCGTTGTTGTAGTGCTCGATCTCAAGCGAGAGATCGGCAATTGTATCCGCGAGATAGCCGAGCTCGTTGTTTGCCTTTATATCATACATTTTATTGACGATGCCCGGTGTGTTATTGTCCGCGGCATAACCGCGCAGCGCGTCCTGTATCCTTGCCGCCGGTCTGATCGCTCTGTAATAAAGGTGCAGCATGATCATCACCATCATCACTGTCATGCCTATATTGATTATCACGATCGTGTTGATTATCGTATTTATGACCGACTGCCGCAGATCGTCCCAGTCATAAGCTAAGCCGACAACGGAATATAAACTGTCGTTTATCATTACCGGAAAGTAGCATATATAGAGATTTCCTTCAATCGGGAAGCTGCTTGTCCTTTCAAAGACCATTTCTTTGGACCCGCTTTCAAAAAGATCACGGAGGACGGTATGCTGTGAAAGGTCAATATCAAAATACTTTCCTTTATCGCTTTCGGAGTTTTTAAGCTTGAAATCTATAAGGACACGAATTCGTTCTTTATTCGCCGCACTAATATAAAAAAGATTTTCAAAGCTCCCGCTCATGGTTGTGGACTCAAATTTATCCTTTGCGCCCCAAAGCAGTTCCTGGATTATCATATTCCTGATACTTTCGGGGATTTCGTCAAACTGACCTGTTCCGAACAGATCCTGATCCGTAAGATACGGCAATACGGCTTCTACCTCATCATCCGTGAGCTTTCCTCTGTCATCGATCGGAAACATTTCCATATCGTCAAAGATCTGTTTACGGTCAGAATCGTCTTTGTATATTGCGTTGTTCTTCAAAGGGATATAGATCTCGGAACCGTTCATCATATCCGCAATTTGCTTTTCCTGCGCTTTAAGATAGCTGTTGACCGAGCTTATATATATAGTCTGCGCAACGGCACAGAGCATGAGCAGAAAAACAGGGATCGTTATCAACGCTATCTGCAGCAGCAGCTTCCGCCTGCGTTTTACTGTCTTCAAATCATCACCCCGCTTGTTTATCCTCAATAATTATATCACAATTCCCGTTCTCCGTCAACCGTGAATTGAATATCCTCCGGACGACTGCTGCCGCCCGGAGGAGTTTTTATGATGTTGGTTATGTTATTATCCGGATGTTATTACTTGGTCTTCGGACCCGGGATAGCAGACACATCAAGGGACTTCGGACCGCGGATAACGGCACCGTCATCGAGGATTATAGGAGTCTTGATGTTGTCTGCATCTGTTGCCTTGTGAGCGCCGATGAAGATGAAGTCGTTGCCGTAGCTCTTAATGTCATAAGGATCGGTGTACGAAGCGTGCTGAACTCTTTTGTAGGTCGTTACGGTAAGATCAACAACCTTGCACTCGGGGTCGTAAATGTCGATTACCTTGATAGTCTGTGTGTAATCATCTACCGTTCCAGTGAAGAAACCGCTTTCTTCTTCGTTCTTTTTCATGGAACCGGTGAGTTTTGCGTCAATTACGAGATAGCAGTGTTTACCATTGGTGGTTCCGGTTATCGTCTGATTGTTCTTGTCGAGGAATTCCTTTATGGACATACCGCTCTGACGAACATAGTCAACGAACTCTCCCATTTCCTTTTCATTGAAGTACTGGTTCTTGTTCTGTGCTCTGAAAGAGTCGCTGTTGGGAACCTTTACGTTCTTGACATTGAAATCAAGGACTATAGCTTCCTTCTGTGTGCCGTGGTTGATGTATCTGTTGCCTTCCTTCTCTTTGTCGGAAAAGCTCTGGAAGCCTGCTATACAGCCGATTATTCTGTCTAAAGTTTCCTGCTGCTTATCTGACTGGAACGACTGTGCTTCAGCCTTTGTGCACTTCTTGTATAACTCGTATATTTCGGGGTTCGCCTTGAGAGACTCAACCTGCTCGGGAGTAAGACCGCCAAGGTTATTGAAAGCGTCCTGGCACTGGAGAAGAAGTGTGTTTGCGTACATATACTGTTCTGTAAGTACCTGTGCGGACTCCATAGCGTCTGCGTGAGCCTCACCCGCGAACACATATTTTCTTTCCGCAATACCCATAAGTGTTCCGTAAAGATCGATGTCGAGCGCAGTCTTGCTGTCGTTGCCGATAGTTGTGCTGATCTGATCTGCCCACTGTCTTACGTTTGAAAGGTAGTTTGTGCCGTCCTGACCGTTGTTGACATTTGCGAGAAGAACGAGCTTTTCCTCGGGAGTTGTGTTGGTATTGGACATAATGCCCTTTACAACGCTGGAAAGATCCTTAAGATTCGAGCTCATGTTTCTGAACATCTGACCGAGAGAAGCCTTTTCGCCCTCTTCCTTGGATACATTTTCGATATACTTTGTGTATCTGTTGATGTCGTCATTGATGTTGCTGATCCTATTCTTGAGGTCTTCGTACTGCTTCCTGTTGTCTTCCGCAAGTCTGTTTATCGCTGCGACTGCGGGATCCTCACCTTCAAACTCGCCGCCGACGAGAGCCTTGAGAGGCTCGGAGAAGAACTTTCCGCCCGGGATAGCGTCGCCGAGAGTGTCAATGCCAGCTGTTACGAATCCGCCAATGACCTTCGTTATCATTGCCTTTGCTTCGTCGGACAGGAACCCTTCTTCCTCTACCTGTTCAGGGTGTTCGTAAATGTCGCTGCCGGGTGTGTATGTCTTTTTCTCTGTGGGAGCATTTGTCGTTGCGGGAGCTTTGGTCTCTGCGGGTGCAGCTTCCTCTGCGGGAGTTTCTGCTGCGGGAGCTTTGGTCTCTGCGGGTGCAGCTTCCTCTGCGGGAGTTTCTGCTGCGGGAGCAACGTACCACGGGTTGCTGCGCAGTACATCTTCGTAAAGAGCAGCTATATCTTCGGGATCGCCCGTTACCTGATCTTCTGCGGGAGCTTCGGCTACTGTCTCGGAGAGTGCGTCTAACTGGGAAAGTCTGATCAGTGTGTCGTCTGCGCTTGAAGGTATCGTGATAGTGGAAATTGCTGTGATTGCTGTGAGTGTTGCTGCGATGATCTTGGTTCTGATGTTCTTTGTGTTTTTCATTGTCTTGCCCTCCTTAATGGCTGTTGTTGTGTTGTTGGTGTTTTTTGTTGTGTTGTTTGTTGTGATTGTTGTGTTTTTCATTTTGTTGTCCTCCTTAAAGACATTTGTTCTTGTTGTTGGTTCGGGATTTTTCCCCTTTGCTCTGTCTGCATTATATCATACAGAACATTGCAACTTTATTGCAGATTTTTTGGTTTTTGAAAAATTTTTTAAATTTTTCCGAACCC
>JAFPUE010000026.1 GCA_017395555.1 Ruminiclostridium sp.
AACGTACTTGCCGTCCTTTATCGGCTTTTTCGATCTTATCACACACCCCCGCATAAAGAACAGCGGCAGCGGGTTCCCCTCACCGAACGGCTCAAGGTTGCTTATAAGCTCGATGTTGTCTATGGTAAGCTCCGCCGGCGTTGTCTCCATATCCGCTTCAAGCGTCTCGCAGCAAGCCTCGCTGACCTTTTCGTCGCAGTACGCATAAGCCGCCTCTATGAACTCGCCGAGCATATCCGTCGAAACCGTAAGTCCCGCCGCTTTCGTATGCCCGCCGAAACGTATCAGCTTGTCCGCACAGCTGTCAAGCAGGTCATAAAGCGGGAGATCGTCCGTACTGCGGGCGCTTCCGCGTGCAGTATCGCCCTCTCTGGTGATAACGATGTTCGGCTTCCCGTACTTGTGGAGCAGCTTCGCGCTTGCGATACCGATTATGCCGTGCTTCCAGCCGTCCCCGCTCACTATAAGCAGACGCTTGTTGAGCAGATCGGGGTCTTTGCGTATCTGCTCCTCTGTCTGCGTTATTATTTCCTTTTCCGCTTCCTTACGCATATCGTTCAGCTCGCAAAGCTCATTCGCCCTTGCCGAAGCGGTGTTCATTGTCGGACTCAGCAGCAGCTCCATTGCCGCTTTCGGTGAGCTGTATCTGCCTGCCGCGTTTATTCTCGGGCATACCGAAAACGCGAGAGCTGTCGAGGTTATTTCAGAGCCCTGTTCGATACCGCTCATTATCAGCAGGCGGTTGAGTCCCATATTCTCGGTGTTCTCCATAAGGCGCAGTCCCTCGCGGACGATTATCCTGTTCTCGCCGTCGAGCCGGACGATATCGCCCACCGTGCCTATCGCCGCAATATCCGCGAACTGCGTCAGCACACTCTCGGTGTCGCCCTCCATAGCCATTATCAGCTTCAATACCACTCCGCAGCCCGCAAGGTGCTTATACTGCGAAATATCGTCGGGGCGGTGCGGGTCAACAACGGCTTCGGCTCTCGGCAGCTCCTCCGGCACCTGATGATGATCGGTGATAACGAGCTTCATTCCGAGCTCGTATATCCTGTTCGCTTCTTCTTTTGCGGAAATTCCGTTGTCAACGGTGACGATAAGCTCCGTTCCCTGCTTTTTCAGCAGCTCGACTGCGGGAATATTGAGCCCGTAGCCCTCATCGCGTGTGGGTATGTACCACGAAACTTCTGCTCCGAGCGCTTCGAGGTAGCTGTACAGCATATACGTCGATGTAACGCCGTCACAGTCATAGTCGCCGTAAACGGTTATGCGCGCGCCGCTTTCCACTGCTTCATTTATCGTCTTTACCGCCTTGTCCATGTCCTTTATATCGAAAGGATCGCCGAACTCGCTGCTGTTGAAGAACAGCTCGGCTTCGGCGCGCGAGGTTATCCCGCGTGAAGCGAGAATACGGCAGATAAACGGCGCAAGCCCCGTTTCCTTCACAAGTTTATCAGTTATCCCCCTGTCCGGGGTGTTTATCTTCCATTTGTTCATTTATATCTCTCCGGCAATGATCTGAAAAAACAACTTTTATTATTATAACACTTTTCGATCCTTTTTACAATAGCCGCACAAACAATATTTTTGCAGTCTTTTTAATTTCCGTGTTACGGGGCATAGGTCAAGAGCTCCGCCCTTGCGCCGTCCGGAAGGACAAGCGCGCAAGCGCAGGCGCAGACACACAAAGCCCGTGAATGTAAAAGGGGGCGGCGCAGATGCGCTCACCCTCTTTTACAAAAAATTTATATCAATCCAAACCAACAGGCTATATAATCACGCCTCCGCAGAGAAATGCGTATGCGCTTTGCGATAGGTGTCATTATCCTTTTCGGTGATCTCGGTGTCGAGCTGCTTCAGAAGCTCTTCGAGCTCGGCCTTCTTGTCGTCGTTCTGCTCCGCGCGAAGCTGTGCGATAACGTCCTTTCTCTCGTTTTTGAGAGTATTTATGTCCTTATCGACTTCGCCGGTGTCGGCAGTCGTTTCCTCCTCGACGTCCTTTTTAGCCTTTTCCTCGCGTATCTTGGCAAGCTTTTCCGCCTGCAGATCTCTCGCTTCCTTGAGCTGTGCGAGCATATCCTCAACGGTCAGAGCCTTTATCGTGTTGCTTCCGTCCTGACCGATAAGCCCCTCAACGAGCTTTGCGCGGATAGACATATTTCCCTCGGAATCGAAGGTAACGCCGTACTTATCCACCATATCCGCGTCATCACCGAGCTCTGTGCGCACCTGCTCGATGCTCTCAACGCCCTGATCTATCTTTGCTTCATATTCCGCGGCAACGTCCTCATCGGCAGCCATTCTTTCAAGCAGCGCCGGCGTGATAAGGCAGTTGTACTCGCCTTTTCCCTTTGCGAGCAGCTTGTCGGCTTCCTCGTCTGTCTTGTAATCGGCGACGATAAAATCCATATTGCCGTACTTCTTTTTCAGCTTTTCGAGGTAATCCTGCGCGGTCTTGCTGAGCTCGGCAGTCTTTTCCGATGCCGCTTCGACTTTCATTTCCTCAACGGGAGCCTCGGTTTTCTGCTCACCACCTATGAGAGACGAGAAATCGGCTCTGTCGAAATTCTTTTCCTTGACTTCGCCCTTTTTCTCGGGCTTTTCGGGCTTGCCGGGTCTTTCCCTTCTTGAAGCGCCGACTGACGCGTTAAATCCGTTCTTTTCGTATCCGCCGATATTAATCATTATATCATCGCCTTTCTGCTGCCATTTCAACGGCTTTTATATAATATCGGCAGGACACGCTCCGAACTTAACAGAGCTACCGCAATTTTGCATATACAACAAAAAGCCTCCCGCAAAAGAGAGGCTTTTTGTGCATTTTATTTAATTACAATATTCGTTCCATTGGAATATGCCGACGCGTGCGGACGATCGGAGTTTATTATCTGCGAGAATCCGCATATTTTCAGATAAGTGCCGCCGTAGATAACGGTCTTTGCGCGGATAGTCGCCTTCTTGGCGAGCTCGACTATCGAGTTCAGCTGCTCGACACGTTCGAGTATAGGCGTTTTTTCGCCCGCCTTCTGCGATCTTACTCTGAGCGCCGCATCGAGGAATCCCTCGTCCTCCAGCGTCGCTGTACCGGCTTTTCCCTTTTCGCGTATCCGGTTCACCTGATCGTTTATCTTTTCTATCTCGCTGTCTATCTTTGCGATACGGCTCTGGAGCTTTTTGAGCTCCTGCATGAATTCCCCGCTCTCACCCATGACAATATGGGTTTCCGCGTGTTCTCTCGTACCTACGACAAGGCAGTTTATATCGCCCGTGCTGAATATCTCGCCGCCGGATATGCGTCCTACTCCGTCGGTGCAGTCTATACCGGTGACCGCCTTTATCTTGCAGCCGTTGAGTATCGCCGCATTAACACTTCCGCCGGCAACCAGCGTTGCTTCCTCGAAGTCGTTTCCGGTGATATTTCCGCCCTTTGCGGTAAGCGTAGCGTTTGTCACACGCCCCTCTACGGAAATATCCTTTCCGGCTTCTATCACGCAGTTTGACACCGTACCCCGCACAATAACGCTTCTTCCGGCTTTGACAACGCCCTTGCTGCTGACATTGCCGTTTATGATTATGGTGCCGGTGTAGGTGATAACTCCGTCGGACTGATCTATATTCTTGTCTATGACCTGCTCATCGACTATGCTGTAAACGCCGTGTCGGCAGACCAGAGTTCCGCCGTATTCCGCATAATAGCGGCTGCCCTTTTTCGAGATACCGTCTCCGGCCTTGAACTCCGCCGCAGCTCCCTGTGCCGCGGGAACAACGTGTCCGTACACATCCTTCCCGTCTCTGCCGGGACGCGGAGCCACAAGATGACATATCTCCGCACCGGTCTCGATATTCGGGATCTTCTTCTGCTCGGTCACGTCAAAGCGCAGCTTCAGCTTTCCGTCCGTACCGTCGGCGGGCTTTATGCCGGAAGCTATGACCACATCGGTGTTTATGATCTGGCGCTCCGCAAGATCCTTTATCGCTTCGTCGTCTATGCCGTAGAAAACACCCGCCTGTGCGGCAGCGCGGCTGATATCGCCCGCGCTGAACGGCTTGTGGTTCTCGCTTTTCGACATAACATTCGCGAAAGCCGTCATTCCGTCGGGCGAGATCCTTACGGACACTACCGCCACGGCTTTTGAAAGACCCTCGATCTCGCCGACTTCCTGCTTTGCGAAGGGATTTACGAACGTCCCGGCTTTTTCGGGATGCATTATCTCGTCGATTATGCTGTCAAACAGGGCATCGAGCTTTACCAGATCCTCTTCCATGGCGTTCCTCCGGGAAATGTCATATCATCTTCTTGCCCATTACGGTAGAGCTTATCTCGACCGCGCCGTTCTGCGCCCAGAATGTCATGGTACGTCCGTAATTGAGACCCACATCCTCCGCAAGTATCGGTATGCGCAGCCTCGAAAGCACTGCCTTTACAGCTTCGATATTGCGCTCGCCTATATTGAACCTCGAATTCGACGTCTGGAACATTACCGCGCCTCCGGCGATCTTTGCGCGTATCGTGGCAGGCGACGCTCCCATTAATTTCATTTTGTCAAGCATATCCGGGATAGCGGTATCGGCGAACTTCATTCTCGTCGTATGACCGTCTATTATGGCGGTGCTGTCCGGGAGCATGATATGAGACATACCCGCGATGCCCGATGCCTTGTCATACAGGCAGGTGCCTATACAGGAGCCCAGCGCGTATGTTACCAGCATATCGTCCCCTCTGCCGACTTTCCAGTCCGAGATGCCGACAATCAACTTCTGACCCATTAAGCAACACCCAACTTTCCGAGCAGGTGATCCAGCGAATCTATCGTCGGAAGGAGAAGCATTTTAGACTGTATGCTCGTTTTGTCTATTATCATATTGTTGTCTATAAACAGGAGCTTGTCTCCCATTTCTCCCATTTCAACCGCAGGAACGCTCATTATCGCACCGAGCATATCAATGGTCATGACGGGAACCTCAACGTCTATCGTCATACCCGCGAGCTGCGCGATAGCGTTCACATACGAGCCCGCCATGATGTTGCCCATTTCGGTAAGAGCGGACATCTGCGCCTCGTTGAGCGAGAAGATGTCCGGAGGTGCTTCTCCGAAGAAGGTCTCCTCTATGAGCGAGATAAGGTTCTGCTCGAACAGGAACATTATCATACCGTCGATATCGCCGTTTATTCTGATAAGTATGCCGGCTATGACCTTTTCGGGGCCGCCCACGGCTTCAATGGCATCGTTGAAAGCCAGCACCTCAACCTTCGGGACCTCGATATCTATCATCTTGCCTACCATGGACGAGAGTGCCGTTGTGGCGTTTCCGGAGCCGATATTTCCTACCTCCTTGAGGACATCTATCTGCATATCGTTAAGATCTTCGTACTTTCCAATACTCATTATTCACTGATTTCCTTTCGGTATTATTGAGCGGCACGCCGTACCGCGGATCATCTTAATGTATTTGCTATATTCATCAGCTCGTCGGAAGTCGATACAACTCTCGCGTTGAGCTGGTACGAACGGTGTGTCTCTATGAGATGCACCATTTCCGCGGCAAGATCGACGGTGGACATCTCAAGCGCTTTTCGCAGTATATTTCTGTCGTTTTCCGGTACGACTACCGGGTCTCCCGAACGGGGCGTTACGCGGAAATGGTTGTCCTCGTTCTGATCGAGTCCCCAGTTGTTCTCGACATCGAACAGTCCGATCATATCCGTCAGCGCGTCATAGTCTATCTTTGTGGTAACGTAGTCCTCCGTGCCGGTGACGTTCCCGTCAACGTCGTGAAGCTGTCTCGTCTCGGTAACATAGGGTATCACGATATGATTGCCCTCGTTGTCGAGCACGAACTCGCCTCTGCCGTTCACGAGCTCCCAGTGATCGTTGTCGATATGTGAGGCCTGAAACGCGCCCTCACGAGTAAGGTATGTATCTCCGCGCTCGTCACGCACCATGAAGAAGCTGTCGCCCGCTATCGCGAAGTCGAGCTCCTGCTCGCTCATGACAAAGCCGCCCTGATCCCACATAAAGTCGGTCTTCATGACATACTGTCCGTGTCCGGTCTGCCACTCCGGCTCGGTGGGACGCTGCACGGTGTACAGGCAGTCCGCGAAGCTGGGGCGCAGCGACTTGAATCCGACGGTATTCACATTCGATATATTGTGGGAATATATATTCATTCCCTCCTGCTGGGCTATCATGCCCGAAGCGCCGGTATAAAACGAAATATTCATATATCATGCTCCTTCCCGCTTATCAGGTCACTGAAGCTATCTCCTGTGCCTTGGTATTGATCTGGTCGAGCTGCTTGAGTATCTGGCTGTTTGCCTGATAGAGTCTGTGGGCTTCCATCATCTGCGTGACTTCCTTGTTGCCGTCAACGTTTGAGTGTTCCCACGCGCCCTGTATTATATCGTAGTATTCGCCTTCGGGCATCTGCGCGTTGCCCTCCCAGCGCATAAGGTTGTCCCCGAACTTGTCAACATCCGCGTCCGGCGGGATATATGTGAGCAGCAGGCGGTCAACGATCTCGCCGTTTACGATGATGTCTCCGGCATTGTTCACCTCGAAATCACCGGTATTCAGCCGGATATCGCCGTTTCTGCCCTGCACGCGTCCGGACTTTCCGAGGATAAGATAGCCGTCCCCGTCAAGCTCGAACTGCCCGTTTCTCGTCTGATAGACCGAGCCGTCGCGTCCTCTTATGTTGAAATACACATTTCCGTATATCGCCATATCGAAATTGCTCTCGGTATAGGTGAAGTTGCTTTGTTCAAGATTTGTCTTTGATATATCCGCGTAGGTCTGGAGCAGGTGTCCGGAGGTCTCACGCCGTCCGTTGACAAGTATCAGCTCGTCGAGGAACGTATTTGTGACGATCTCGTCCTTGCGGTAGCCCGCGGTATTGATATTCGCGATGTTGTTGCCGATAGCGTCAAGCTGTCTCTGCTTGACTATCATTCCCTGTGCCGCATTATAGTATCCTCTGAGCATCACTCACACTCCTTTTTTCTATGATCTGACAGTTTCTATCTTTCCATGTATTCGGACAGTGCGTGCTTGAGGAACAGCACCGCCTTTGAATGTATCTGGCAAACGCGGGATTCGGTTATGCCAAGTACCCGCGCTATCTCGCCGAATTTCAGCTTTTCGTAGTAGTACAGCGTTATTACCTGCTTTGCCTTCGGGCTCAGCTCGTCTATCGCGTGCGCGATCATCTGCCGCAGCTCCTGCTCGTAAAGCGCCGTGTCGGCATGGTCGCCGCCTTCCATCACATCGAAGTTGTCCTCGTAGAGAAGCTCCTCGAATGACAGCGTCACCGCGCTCGCGGATTCTGCCATCTGCTTTTCGAGCTTCTCACGGGTAAGCCCCATGTGCTCGGCAAGCTCCGCGTTCTTCGGGTGCCGTCCCAGCTTGGTGAACAGCTCGTTGTACGCTATGTCAAGCTCCCTGCCGAATGAACGCACATTGCGCGGTATCCAGTCCTGGTGCCTTACGAAATCCACTATCGCGCCCTTGACCTTGATGTTCGCGTAGGTCTCGAACTTTACCCCTCTGTCGAGGTCGAATGTATCCACCGCGGATATCAGGGCAAGCACGCCCTCGTTGATTATGTCGTCGGTACCCGCGTATTTTATGTAGATGTTGCGCAGCGAAAGCGCGATTATCCGGACAAGCTCAAGATAGCGCATGACGATATCGTTGCGTAGGTTGATATCATGAGTCTCGCGGTATTCGCGTATCGCCGCAGTTACGTCATATTCCGCCATTCCGAGCCCACCCCCTTTTTTTCAATGCACAATGCAGAATTGTGAATTGTTTAAAGCGCAATGCTGCCGACAGACTGGATCTGAGTGGAGCTGTCTATCTCACTGTACGAAAGCACGGTGATATTCTGCAGGAACTGGTCTATCAGCTTTTTGAAGTACACTCTCACTATCGGTGACGTGAGAATGATGACATTCGGTATAACGTCCTTTATCTTGTTGACTTCCTCTGTGGTTCTCGCGACAATGCGCTGAATGGTCTCGGGATCCATGGAAAGGTAGCTTCCCTGGTCGGACTTCTTCACGCTCGCGACGATCATATCCTCTATGCGCGGGTCTATCGTGATCACGCGCAGAGAATTTGCTTCCGCGAAACGGCGCGTTATGGTGCGCTTCAGCGACTGGCGGATATACTCGACGGTGATGTCGATATCCTTCATGGTCGCGGTATGGTCGCTGAGAGTTTCGAGTATGGTCTCCATATCTCTTATCGGAACGCCTTCCTTAAGCAGCATAGCGAGTACCTTCTGGAGATAACCGTAGGAAATGACGTTCGGGACAAGGTCCTCGACGATAGTGGAGTTTGTCTTCTTGATGTTCTCGATCATCGTCTTTACGTCCTGACGGGTGAGTATCTCGCTGCAGTGCTGCTTGATGACCTCCGACAGGTGCGTTATCATTACCGACACAGGATCGATAAGCGTATATCCGGCAACGTCCGCCGCGACTTTCTTGTCCTCGCTTATCCAGCGCGCCGGTATGCCGAACGCCGGTTCTATCGTGTCGATACCGTCAACCGGCATCGTAACGTCGCCGTTGTCGAGCGCGAGGTAATGATCGACGAGTATCTCGCCTCGTGCTACCTCCTCGCCCTTTATCTTGATAAGATACTGGTTCGGGTTGATATCCGGGTTATCGCGCATTCGCACGGACGGTATTACCATACCCATATCCATTGCGAACTGTTTTCGGAACAGAACGACACGCTCGATGAAGTTTCCGCCGCTGCGCTCGTCAACAAGATGCAACAGGCTGTAACCGAACTCCATTTCCACCTGCTCGACATTTAGCAGCTTGAATACGTTGTCGATATCTCTGTAGTAGTCGGTGTCCGTAGTCGGACGCTGCTCCTTTGCCTCCTCGATCTGCTTCGCCGCTTCGGCAGCCTCCGCCGCAGCAAGCTCGCTGGTCTTTCTCCGTCCGAGATAAACGCCGCCGTAGATGAGCGCTGCGCCGAGTATCGCGAGTATCGGCTTCGGGAAGCCCGGAACCAGCATGAGCACGATCATTACCGCACCTGTGATGATGAATACCGTCGGGTTTCTCGTAAAGGAGGACTTGACATCCTCGTTGAAGCTGCCCTCGCTTGCGGTACGGGTAACTACCATACCGGTAGCAACCGATATCAGCAGAGACGGTATCTGCGAGCAGAGACCGTCACCGACGGTAGCGAGAGAGTATGTACTCATTACGGTGTTGATGTCCGCACCGCCCACGATACCGATTATCGCACCGCCGATAAGGTTTATCAGCGAAGTGATTATCGACATTATCGCGTCGCCCTTTACGAACTTCGTGGCACCGTCCATGGAACCGAAGAAGTCGGCTTCACGCTGTACCTTCGCACGTCTGAGCTTGGCTTCCTCGTCGGTTATCGCGCCGGTATTCAGGTCCGCGTCAATGGACATCTGCTTACCGGGCATAGCGTCGAGGGTAAATCTCGCAGCAACCTCGGATACACGTTCCGAGCCCTTGGTGATAACAAGGAAATTCGCGAGGAATATAATAATGAAGATGATAAATCCTACTACCGGGTCACCGCCCATTACGAACTCGCCGAATGTCGCGATTACCGAGCCTGCCTGACCGGTGCTGAGTATGCCTCGCGTGGTGGAGACGTTCAGAGCGAGCCTGAATACCGTCGTTATGAGCAGTATAGTCGGGAAGATCGAAAACTCCAGCGCTTCCTTTATATACATCGTCATAAGCAGTATAACGAGCGACAGACCTATATTCACAAGGAGCAGGAAGTCAAGAAGAGCTCCCCCCATTATTCCGTTGAGCGGTATAATGAGAGCCAGAATGATGAAGATGACGAATACGGCAAACACATTGCCAAGCATTCTCTTAACCATTTGCTCTTCTGTACCTCCTTTCACGTTTATTCAGATAATATGAGCGAAGCGAATACCAAAATTATTCACTATTCATTATTTCTCTCCGTCCTCATACGGTCTGTCTGTTCCGTAACGCCGGAGAGCATACCCTTGGCGGTGTACATTTCGGTAAGTATCGTGGCTACCGCGTTGAACAGCTTACCGGGGATCTGCTGCCCCAGATCGACTGTCTCGTAGAGCTCCCTCGCGAGAGCACGGTTCTCCGTCACATACACATCGTTTTCTTCCGCGATCCTGATTATACGGAGCGCGAGCGCGTCCATTCCCTTTGCGACGACTACCGGCGCGGATTCCGCAGTCGCCAGCTTTATATCGTATTTGAGCGCTACGGCGAAGTGAGTCGGGTTTCTTACGACAACGTCCGCCGAAGGCACCTGCTCCATCATTCTCGCCTGTGCCATTTCGCGCTGCTTCTGCTTTATCTTGCCCTTTATCTGCGGGTCTCCTTCCATCTGCTTATACTCGTCCTTGACTTCCTGCTTGGACATCTTGAGGTTCTTCTCAAACTGCCACCACTGGAACAGGTAGTCTCCGGCTGCCACGAACACGAATATTATGCAGAGTATCATAACTATCGTGAATATGGTGTTCGCGATATAAGCGACGGCGTATATGGGCTCTGTATCAACGAGACTGACTATCTCGGTCATTCTGCTCTCGATCTGCCCGTAAACCACGAATATTACGGCGGAAAGCTCGATTATGCCTTTGAGTATGCCTACCGCAGCCTGTGCGGAGAACATATTCTTGATGCCGTTGAGCGGGTTGAGCTTCGAAAACTTCGGTTTTAGCGGCTTCATTGTGAAAAGCCCGCGCGTCTGCGCCACAACCGAGATTATTACAATGAAAGATATTATCGCGCACAGCGGCAGCACTATAAGTATGCTGTCCTTTATCACACCGAGGAATATCCCCGTGTATGCGCTTATGTCGTTCACGAACTCGTCTCCGACAGCGGCGATCCTGCTCTGCACCACCCTCGTCAGCGAGATGAACATATACGAACCGAGAGCCGCGAGAGCCGCGAATGTGCCGAGTATCGACACCGCCGTGACTATCTCCTTGCTCTGGAGGACTTTTCCTTCTTTTTCTCTTGCGTCGCGCCTTTTTTTCGGCGTCGCCTTTTCGGTTTTGTCGTCGCCCGGCATATCATCACCGTCCGATCATACGAAATTTTCCGCGGCGGCATACAGGTTTTCCCACAGTATGCCAAACAGCCCCTCCACAAACTCGGACATGGGTCTGGCGGCGGCGAACAGCGTCACAAAGCCGACTATCAGCTTTAACTGCACGTTGAGCACGAAGATCTGTATCGTCGGCACGGCTTTCATAATGATACCCATGCACATCTCGACGATAAGCTCAACCGCGAGTATCGGCATCGCGAATTTCAGCGCAAGCTCCATGACCGTACCCATATACAGCACGATAACGTGTGTAAGGTTCAGCGTACTGTCGGTGAATTCAAAGCCTATCGGTATCGTCTTATACGACAGATCGAACAGCTTAAGATATGTGAGGTGTCCGTTCGTGAGAAAGAAATATAAAATAAACAGATAATAGTAGTAGTTACCGAAAACCGGCATAGTGACACCCGTTGCGGGGTCATACGCCTTTGCCATACCGAGACCTATCTCGGTATCCATAACCTCACCCGCGTACAGCAGAACGGTTATGATGAGGTTCGTGAAAAATCCGAATACCAGCCCTATCAGGAGTTCTTTTATGACTATAACCGCAAAGCCGATAACTCCGTTGAACTCCGGCACCGCCTCGATACCGCCGGCAGTATAGGTCATAACGACTGCGAACACCACGGACATAAAGGCTTTGATGTTGTTCGGAACGTTATTCCGCGAGAATATCGGGTTGAAGGTGAATATCCCCGTCGTCCTGCACAGAACGAATATAAAGGCTGTAAAGCTGCTGTAAAGCGTTTCCCAGACAAACATTCTACAATGTCACGTTCTTCATAAGATCCATTATATAGTTAAAGAAGTCTATAATGCTCGAACACATCCAAGGTCCCATGGCAAGCAGCGCGAGCGCGACTATCACCGCTTTCGGCGCGAATGTGAGCGTCTGCTCATGCACCTGTGTCGCCGCCTGCAGTATCGCGATTATCAGTCCGACAAGCATAGCTATCAGCAGTGTCGGCACCGCGAGCTTGAATGCGAGTATTATAGCTTCTGTGAAAACTTCAAGTACAATATCCTGTGTCATATATCCCTCCGCAGGGCGCTATATATTGAATGAACTTACTATCGTACCTATAAGCATCTGCCAGCCGTCAACGAGTACGAACAGCATTATCTTGAACGGCAGCGAGATCATGGACGGCGGGAGCATCATCATACCCATAGCCATAAGCGTTGAGGAAACAACGATATCTATGACTAGGAACGGTATGAATATCAGAAATCCCATCTGGAAGGCTCTTGTGAGCTCGCTCAGAATGAAGGCGGGTATGACCGTTTCAAGTCCGAGCTGATCGGTATAGTCGATGAGCTCGTTCGGTGTCTGCTCAAGATCGACAGGGGTCAGCTCCTCTATCTCGGTTATCGGCTCCAGCGGCTTGATAAACTCGTCGCTTTTGCTGTTCTCCTCCGCGGATTCGGAGCGCTGCTCGGATTCGTATATTACCGTGCCTTTAAGGTCAAGGAAGAACTTCATATTCGACTTCGACGTGTTTTTCAGCATGAAGGTCTTGAGACTGTCGCCCGAACGGCCGATCATCTCGTTCATGCTTATCTCCCCTGCCGCGTAAGGCTGGTACGCGTTTTCGTTTATATCGGTGATCGTCGGCCACATGATAAACACCGTAAGAAACAGAGAAAGCCCCATAAGTACCGCGTTGGGCGGTATCGACTGGGTCTGCATGGCATTCCTTAAAAAGCTGAATACAATGACTATCCTTGTGAAGGAAGTCAGCATTACAAGAAAAGACGGCGCTATCGACAGGATAGTAACTATAAGAATTACTTCAAGTGTCTGTGAACCGTCAATTCCTATGAGCTGCTTCAAAAGCGATTCATCGACAGGCTCCGCGTCCGGATTTGCCGCAAGCACCTGCGTCTCCGTTTCCGGATCCGCACTCAGCGCGGCGGCCGTAACGCACAGCACAGCACCGAGTATCAGTGTGACCGCGAAGGATACGAAGAACCGTATGAACAGCTTTCTGTTTTGTTTTATAGCTTCCTTAATCATCGCTCTTATCCTTTTCCGCGTCCCTTTTTCTTCTCAATACCTCGGTAAAGGCAGAAGCGAAGCTAATTCCGTTCTGCGATTCGGGAGATGTCATACGTTCGCTGTATTCTTCCGGAGTCATATCTATGTCCGAGAGCTTCTCTATATGCTGTCCCGTGACGCCGATAAGCATAAGCTTTCCCGCCACACTGACAACAACAAGCATCCCGTCTCTCCCGAGAGATATCCGGTCAACGACTTTCATACGGTTCCCGTTCACATAGCCGAGCCCCGTATTAAGCTTTTTGAGCGCGTAGATAAGTATGAAGAACAGACCGAGTACTCCCGCAAGAGAAAGTACCACCCATAGAATATTAAGACCCATGGAAAGATCAGCCGAGTATCTTCGTTACGGTAGCGATAATTCTGTCGGGCTTGAAAGGCTTGACGATGAAGTCGAGAGCTCCGAGCTTGATAGCCTCAACGACCATGGCTTCCTGACCCATAGCGCTGCACATTACGACCTTAGCTGCGGGATTCATCTTCTTGATGTCGGCAAGAGCCTCGATACCGGTCTTGTTGGGCATGGTTATATCCATGATAACAAGATCGGGCTTCTCCGCTTCATAGGTCTGGCAGGCAATAGCTCCGTCCTGCGCTTCAAGGATATTCGTATATCCGTTCTTTGTAAGAGTATCCTTGATGAGCATTCTCATAAATGCCGCGTCGTCAACCAATAAAATCTTCTTGTCCATATCTGTTTACTCCTTATTTATTGAATCCATTAGCTTGGATTTGATTATTTCCGTTATTCTTACCGCGAAGTTATCGTCTATTACGACGATATCTCCCTTCGCTATCAGGTTTCCGTTTACTATTATATCCACCGGGGCTCCCGCCTGTCTTTCGAGCTCTATGATGGTTCCCTGCGTGAATTCGAGTATCTCCTTGACCTTCCTTCTCGCGGTGCCTATCTCTACCGAGATCTCAAGCGGCACTCCCATAAGCAGCTGCAGATTCGTCTTCTGCTCTCCAGTCAGCTGCATATTCGGCGCATCGAACTGGTTCAGCTGTGCGTTCTGCACATTCATCGGCTGCGGGTAGCCTCCGTAGCCTCCCTGCGGGTATCCGTACGGCGGCGGATAACCGTACTGCGGCGGGTATCCGTAAGGCATCTGCGGCATACCCTGCATTTGCGGCATTCCCTGCATCTGCGGCATGCCCTGCATCTGAGGCATACCCTGCATTTGCGGCATACCCTGCTGCATACCGGGCATCTGCGGTGCTCCCGCCGACGCGAACATCGCGTCCATTTCCGCCTGCGACATCGTTCCGCCGCCGGCAGCCGGCTGCTGCGGTGCGCCGCCCGCTCCTGCCGACGCGAACATCGCGTCCATCTCCGCCTGTGACATCGTTCCGCCGGAACCTCCCGAGGGAGCGGCTGCCGGAGCGGGCTCCGGTGCGGGTGCCGCGGCTATCTCCTCCGCAACTCCGAGCACCTTGTCGGCTATATATTTCGCGAGATCTATCGTAAGTACCGAACAGAACTCCGATTTTATTACACCGTCTATCGTGATATCAAAGTATATCGCCGCGACTTCCTCGTCCTCGGCGAAGTCCTGTACCTCGTTGAGATCGACGGTCTCCATTATATACGGCGTAGGAGTCGAGATATCCACCACGATACCGAGGAAATCCGACAGTGCCGTCGCGCTCGCGCCCATCATCTGGTTCATTACCTCGGACACCGCGCTTATATTCAGCTCATCGAACTCGAAATCCGGTGTTACGACGAGCGGCTGACCCATGAGCTGGTTCAGTATCATCTGTACGTCGTCCTGACGAAGAACCATCAGGTTGTTTCCGGACAGACCCCTGACATATTCAATTTTGACGCAGACGGCAGGCTCAAGCTTATCATACTGGAGCATATTGTCCGCCTTGACGATCTCCACCCTCGGGGTAGTGATCCAGACCTTGGCGCTCAGGAGCTCGGAGACTGCCGTTGCCGCGCTTCCCATGCTTATATTCATGACCTCGCCAAGGGCGTCCCTTTCCATATCGGAAATTTCAATTTTAGGCATTACTGACCCTCACTTCTGAACACGTTTTCGATCCTTACCGCTTTGTTCTGATTGAACGAACCGAGCTTTCCGTCGAACCACACTCTGTTTCCGATCTTTAGCAGCACGTTGTCGTCTATGCTCAC
Organism: Ruminiclostridium sp.; assembly: GCA_017395555.1. GTDB lineage: Bacteria > Bacillota > Clostridia > Oscillospirales > Ruminococcaceae > Ruminiclostridium_E. The sequence goes on from JAFPUE010000026.1 coordinate 15,332, forward strand.
ATCAAGCGGGATTATATCGTCTATCTGCAGATTCAGTACGTCCGACACATCGAGCGAAGTCTTTCCGAGCTCGGCGACGATATTCAGAGAGGTGTCGTTGAGCGCACGCATTATGTTGTCGCGTCTCTCCTGCTCTCTTACAGCGTCATACCGTCTTGTGCTCCTTACGGATTTGGAGACGTATTTCTGCATCAGCTCGTCAAGGCTCAGCGCCGGGATACAGATCGTTATGATCGTCTTTGTATCGCTTACCGTGGCCTCAAGAGCAACAAGTATCATCGTATCGTCATAGTCCACCGCGGAATAAACACGCGAGTTCGTCTCAATGTTGACGACGCTCGGGTTCACCTCCACATAAGGCTCCCACGGATCGTGGAGCAGTGCGGACATATTGTTGATTATCTTATCTATTATGCTGACCTCGATCTCGGTGAAGTCGCGGTCCGCGTCCTTATATTCGCCCTTTCCTCCGAGGAGGCGGTCCATAAGGATATATGTAAGCGAGTTTGAAAGCTGGACTATCGCGGTCACCGTTCCGATATCGTCGTCATGGATTCCGAGATCGAGCGTTCCCATCATAACGTAGTCGGGGAGCGCGTTGTTGAATTCAAAGTAACGCTGTTCCTCTATGGACGCGAGACTTACCTTGCAGTAAAGTCTCAGCAGACCGGTGAGATACGACGAGAGCAGTCTCGCGTAGTTGTCGAAGATACTGTCGAGTATCTTGATACGCTCTTTGGTGAACTTTTTCGGAGCACGGAAGTCATATTCCTTGACATCCGGCTCTTTTGAGGTTTCGACCATTTCGCCGGACATAGCACTGCTTAGCAGCGCGTCTATCTGTTCCTGCGTAAGGGTTTCAGCCATTCATGTCTCACCTCTCTCCCCGGTATCTTCCGGGCGGCACAATTACAATCTCAACGCTCCGGGAAGCGGGTATTACAGGCTTATTCGCCTGTGTCGTCCTCTGCGGGCTCCTCTTCCTCTGTCGGGAGATCTATAAGTATATCCTCGGGTATTTCGGATATCGGGATCGTGAATACGGGGCCGGTATCGTCAACAGCCGTCTCGTCGTCCGAAACCACCGCACCGGAATACTTGCTGTCAAGTCCGGAGATTATCTGCTGAACGGTATCGTCGGTAACACCGCCGTGAACGTCCGTTCTGTCTATCGAATCGGTCTTCGCGTTCGAGATACCGTAATCGTACATGAGCATATCCTCGATTATCGCGGTATCCTGCACAGCTATGTCATTTCTTGTTATAACGAGCTCAACTCGTCTGTTTTCCTGCTTATGCTCCTCGGTATCGTTGGGAGCTATCGGATCATACTGTGCGCGTCCCTCGGCGATGAACTTCTCGCTGGACACCACGACGTTATAATCCATATATTTGAGTACCGAGCAGGCTCTCGCGGAGGAAAGATCCCAGTCGTTCACCGCGGAAAGTCCCTGTGCGGTATGACCCTGCACCTTTACACTCTTTATGTAGTCTCCGATTGCCTTTATACCGGGCATTATCGCCTTGAGCGCGGCGCGTCCGGAGGGCTTGAGAACGGCGCTGTCGCCGTCGAACATTATTGAGTTGTTGAATCGTATGTTTATACGCGAGGAGGAAGACTGCGAAACTTCTATCGAATCGGAGTACTCGCTCGCCGCCGCCGCATCCGAGAGCCACGCGAACAGCTCGTCGAAGTTGTTCGGCAGACCCATTTTGGTTTCATCGCTTGAAGAAGTACCCTCACCGGTGCTGTTCGGCATATCGGAATTTCCGTCATCGTCCGACTTGTTTTCGCCTTCATCTATCTGCTCCATAACGAACGGGTTGATATATTTACCCTGGCTGTTGAAGGACTGGAAGATATACTGGAATTTGGTCTCGTCGGGCGTGGAAGCCGCGTACAGAAGTACGAAGAAGCACATCAGCAGCGTGACCATATCGCCGTATGTGGACATCCATTCATCAACACCGGTATGAATGATCTTAACCTTTTTTTTCGCCATTTTTCTCTCCGGTCACCGCCCGTCATGCCATCCGCATAAACGGCCAGTAATATATTATACCATAAAAACCTTGGCTTTGCAATATTTTTTTGAAATTTCTGCTCTGCGCGGCTTACTTCTTGCCTTCTTCGTCCTTCTTTGCGGACTTCGGAAGCATAAAGTCGAGCTTTTCCTTTATCATTCTGGGGTTGGAGCCGTCCGCGATAGCCATGACACCCTCTATGATTATCTGCATACAAAGCACCTCATCTGCGCTTGCGTTCTGGAGCGCAGTCGCAAGAGGCGTAAAGATAACGTTCGCGAAAAGCGAGCCGTAGAATGTCGTGATAAGCGCGACAGCCATAGCAGGACCGAGGTCACCGCCGTCGAGGTTCTGAAGCATACATACGAGTCCGACGAGCGTACCGAGCATACCGAACGCCGGCGCAAGGCTCGCGCCCTTCGAGAAGAAATTCGCGCCCGCTTCGTGTCTCTGTTCCATAAATTCCAGCGAGCCCTCAAGCATCTCTCTTACCTTCGCGGAATCGTTCGCGTCAACGATAAGCATAAGGCTCTGCTTCATGAAAGGATCGTCGCACTTGTTCGCGCTGTCTTCGAGCGCGAGAAGTCCCTTGCTTCGCGCGGTATTCGCAAATTCAACGATCTGCGCTATGTAGTCCTCCGCCTTGAATTTCGGCGGCAGCAGCGCGATCTTGAACAGCTTCGGCAGGTTTTTGAGCATCGACAGCGGTGATATCGCGATAAGAACGCCGAACGTACCGCCGACAGTAATGAGCAGCGAGCCGATATCTATGAACCAGCCGATCTCACCGCCGCTGAAAATACCGTACAGGATAAGTCCGAACGAAACTACCCATCCTATAATAAGTGTAATATTCAAAAAGGTTCCCTCCAGTTATGTAAAATCTTTTAAATGTCACACAAACCCGAATACACACCGAAAAACACGATCCTGCCCTTTCCGGCAAGCACACAGTGTACATTCGGGATCGTGTGCGTATTATGACCGGTCTTCCCGCCTGTCGTCACGCGTCCGCGCTCTGCTCGCGCGGTTGAAGCCGACGATGCGGCGGAAGATCTCTTCAATGGATTCCTGAACGATATAGCTGTGTCCGTTGGACATGGTTATAACGGTATCCGGAGTCTCCGAGACCGCCTCGATCAGCGCGTCATTCAGCATGATCTCCTTGCCGTTCAGCTTTGTGAGAATTACCATAAAGCACCTGCGGTATCATATCCGTCGGGCAGGGCTGACGCCCTGCCCCCGGGATAAGCTGAAATTATCTCTTGAGGTTTACAAGCTCTTCAAGCATCGTATCGGATACTGTGATGATACGGGAGTTAGCCTGATAGCCTCTCTGTGTGATTATCATGTCGGAGAATTCCTGCGCAAGATCGACGTTCGACATTTCGAGCGCGCCCTGTATTACCTCGCCCGCGCCGTCGCTGCCGCCTATCTTTACACGCGGCTCGCCGGAAGCAAGGGAAGCTCTCCACAGGGATGTACCAACCTGCTCAAGACCGGTGGGGTTCTCGAATGTCGCGATATCTATACGTCCGAGCACAAGCAGTCCGTGTACGGCATGACGGCCGTAGATCGTACCGTCCGTGTCGATCTGTATGGTCTCGAGGTCATCGACAGCCTGCTCCGCAGCCGTGCGTCCGTCGGTAAGCGTAACCGTGCTGAGCGCGGTAGCTATATCCGAGAAGAAGTTGTCGCGTCCGTTGTCGAGACCGAGTCTCTCGGTCCTGCTTCCGACAGCCTGCGAGAAGTCGAACGGATCCGTGGAAGCGGTTCTCGTCTTTGTGCCGGTGGTCTCGTCGGTGGTAACGGAATATGTCGTTGTATTTACGGTGAGCTTGTGGTTAGCGTCGCTCGCCGCGTTTATCGCGTCGTTTATAGCGTCGGTTATGTTGTCATACGCCGTTCCGTCTTCCCTGTAAGCAACGCCGCTCGCGGGAACCGTTACGGTAAGTATGCTGTCCTTCCACTTCGCAGTAACATAGTTCTGCGATGTTGTGGATTTGAGATCAAGCTCGTACTTGTTCGCAAATTCGCCCGCCTTGTCCGCGGTAACGGTGAAGTCCATCTCGTACTCGTTGCCGGTACCGGAATCCTTGTACGAAAGCGTCATCGTGTTATTTGCGTTGAGCGCCTGTACGTCGTTGTACTGCGGAAGCGCCTCGAACTCAACGTTCAGCGGGAGAACGCCGTCCGGAAGACCCACACCGCCCTGATACAGAGCTTCGTTCAGCGCGTCGTTGAATTCCTGCAGTGCGTTGTTTACCGCGTCCTGACGCATGGTATCGGTAACGGAGCCGGGGTTGTCCCTCTCCATCTGGTTCAGGCGCTCGAACTCTGCCTGTCCGAAGTCCTGATCGAGATCCATGTATATTGTAAGGCTTGTTCCGCTTCTTGTGGCATAAGGCGTATCGGAATCAACTATCGTGAAGGAGACGTTGCCCTCTTCACCAAAGGTGTTCGCGCTTACCGTGATCTCGTATCCGTTGACGGTCTTTGTCGCGCTCGCGATGTTGTTGTCAACAGCGGGAACGTGCAGCTGGATACGCTGGGTCTGACCTGTCTCGATACCTGTGGGATCGCCGGAAACGCCGAGTACCATATTTCCGTTCGGGTCAACGAGGTTTCCGTAGCTGTCCACGGAGAACTTACCCGCGCGGCTGTAGTAAATATTTCCGGAATCGTCCATTACCTGGAAGAAGCCCTCGCCCTGGATCGCGCAGTTGAACTTGCTGTCCGTGTATGTGAAACCGGACTGCACCATTACCTGCGAGATAGTGCCGAGCTGTGCGCCGTAGCCTATCTGCGTGGGGTTCTTACCGCCGCTTGTCGAATCGCCGGCGGAAGCGTTTGCCTTTGTCTGGTAATAAACGTCCTTGAATGTAACTTCACTTGTCTTGTAACCTGTTGTGTTGACGTTGGAGATGTTGTTGCCTATAACGTCCATTCTCTGGTTATGAGTTTTCATTCCGGCAACACCGGAATACAATGATTTCATCATAGCGGTAATTCCTTTCTCTGTGCACCGCCGCCTGCCGTCCGTCTGTCGTTCGGGACGGCCAAGTCTCTTCGGAAGGCGTTTTCACTGCCCCCTCGGTCCGACTTCATACTATAACGGCGGAATCAATGTTGGTAAATACGTTTCCTTTAAGATCGTCTGCCGACACCGTTGTTATCACGGTATTGTTCTTGACGCTCACGATAAAAGCCGTGCTGTCAACAAGTATCAGGCTTTCCTCGCTGCCCTTTTCCGCTGCCAGCTCCACGCCCTTGTTGAGCCGCTCGATCCTGTCATTCTCCGACACGTCGATATTCCTGCTTTCAAGCCGCCTTATCGCGTGATTTGAAAACTCCAGCTCCTTGCTGCCGAGGCTGTTTTTCAGATGCTCCGCAAAGCTGCCGCCTTCGCCGCTGCCCTGCACGCTTTCCCCCGTGTTATAGGGATTCGCGCCGCCTGTTGAAACACTTATCGAATTGCGTCCGGCAAGATACTCGCTTATAAGCATCCTATCACCTCACCCTTTCCGAAAAGTCATTCAAAAAGCTCATATATGTGCCTGTCATCATCATAAATGTCGTTATCGTCTTCCGCAGCGTCCTGTATATCGTCCTCATCGGTCTGTACCGCGCCTGTGTTCTGTGCCTGTGCTTCCTGTGCGGTGCCGGCGGACTGCGTTTCCTGTGTTGTCTGCGCTGTCTGTGCGGTCTCAACTGTCTGTGCCGTCTGTGCCGCTGTCTGCGTATTGCCGCCCGGTGTGCCTGCCGTGTCCTGCGAAACGGGTTCAACATTGTTCTCGGGAACGCTTCTTACGCTCTGAGCTGTCTGCTCCTCCTGTGCCGGCTGTGTTACTCTGAGCACGTCGGTTGCGTTGTACGCGTAGCCGTTGACTACAACTCTAACGTTGCCGTTTTCGATCTCCAGTGAGCTTACCGTGCCTTCGTCGTAGTATGTAACGCCGTTTTCGTCGATTGCCTGTACTACTGCCGTCTTGCCGAGAATGCTTGATGCGAACGCTCCGTAATCGCCTATCGAGGATGCCTGCTGTGTTCCGTTGTCATGCACCTGCGATATCGCGTCCAGCTTGTAGTTTGTGCCGTTCACGTTTATCATCGGCGTATCACCGCTCTTGACATACGATACTACTCCGGTCTCTACTTCGCCGTCGCCCTTTGACACCGTGACCGTCTTGCCTATGAGAGAGTTGGCGTAGGACATCTGTGTCGCCTCAAACGTATCCTGCTGCGCCTGGAGTGCCGTAAAGCTCGCCATCTGAGATATGAACTCGGTGTTTGATGTGGGCTCAAGCGGATCCTGGTTCTGCATTTCCGCGATAAGCAGCGAGTAGAAGTTGTCCATCGTGACAAGATCGTGCTTATCGGTGAACATATCCTTGTACTTCTCGTAGTTGCTCTGCGGGGAAGCTATGCCGTTTATAGCGTCTGCCATTGATATTCCTCCTTTTTCATTGATATCAGATGCTCTGAAGAATGTCGTAGAAGTTCTCGCCGCCGTCGTCATCGTCGCTGTCGTGCGAGTCTTCGTCGTCTCTTGAGTATGGATTCTTGCTGCTGCCGTCGTAGTTCTGCTCGTTGTACTGCGCGTTCTCCTGTTCGCTTACCACCTGGTAGCGTTCAAGCTCCACGCCGTTGTCATGCAGCATACTTTGCAGGCTTTCCGTTCTTGCCGCGAGTATCGCTCTTGTTTCGGGGTTCTCCGCGTTGATCTCCACCGACGCGCGCTCACCCGTCATAACGAGCTTGACCGTGATCCTGCCGAGACTTTCCGGATTGAGCACCATGGTGAATTCCGTGTGATCGTCCTGCATATTCTGTATGCGCTCGAGTATCTGCTCCGCCGCCTGTATCTCGGGCGGTCTGATCTCGGGAGCCTGTTCGAATACGGGCTCGTTCTCCACCGGGATATCGGTCTCCGTTCTGCTTCCCATAAGCTCCGCCGACATATGTACGGCATCGTAGGTCTGCGTCTTTGGTGCCTCGTTATCCTCCTCGCTGACATCGAATCTGCCTTCGCCGAGAATGTGATCCAGCTCTCCGGTGCGATCGCTGCTGTTCATGCTGTGGGACAGCTTCGCCGGCTCGTTGTGCATCAGTATTGCCTCGGGCGTTTCGGTCTCGGTGATGTGCTCGTACTTCACTTCCGTGAGCCCAAGCTCCTTCTTCGCGCTCTCGATAAGCTCCGTCAGCATCTTCGCCGTGTCCTTTACCGCGGAAAGGTTCTCCGTGTACTCAAAGCCGAATTCCTTGCCGAGCTCCATGCCAAACTCGTTGGCGATCGGGTCAAACGGTTCCTCGGGCATATCCGCAAGCCTTTGCAAAAGCGTCTTTGCTCTTTCCTCGAATGCGCTGTCCGCCGGTCTCAGATCTCCCTCGGGCAGTGTCGGCATATTCTGCCGCGCCAGATCGGTAAACCTTCCCAGCTCTGCGGAAAACTCCTCACCGTCCGCCTGTAACGGGATATCCGGTTCTTCCGTGTCCGCCCCGGAAATCATCGCCGCCTCGGCGTGCTTTGCCGTCATAACGAATGACGTATCGGGCGATACAACGTGTACCGTGGGCTCGTCGGGTATCAGATCGGTGAATTCCTCCGGCAAATCCGTGCTCACCGCAGCTGCCGCCGTGTTCTCGATGCCTGCCGCCGACGCGATCACTTCCGCGAGTATCTCGACGATCTCGTCGGTCATTTCCGCGTTCTTGCCGTCCTTTTCCGACGAGACGATGCTTTTCAGCGCGTCCGTCATCATCTCCGCGGCTTCTTCCTTCGTCGGTACTTCGCCTGTCTCGCTCACCGTCCGCGTTACCGCTTCGGCAGCCTGATTGAGCAGCCTGTCAACCTTCGCGCCGTCCGATAAGCCTGCCTTTTCGGCAAAGCGTCCTCCGCCGTCATCGGGTCTTGTGCGCACATCCGAGCGTTCCGCAGCCGGTCTGCCCTCCGCCTTCCGGGTATATCCGAAATCCTTGCGCAGATCGTTCCTTCCGGAGCCTGACAATCCGGGCTGTTTCCTGCTTTCGGAGCTTGCACTGCCGAGAACATCGGAAAATCCGCCGTCTGTCTCACGGGCTTTTGTACCGCCGGGACCTCCCACTTTGACATCCATACTTACCTTGTTCGTAACCATATTACACCTCCTTTCAAGTCGCAAAAGGGCATAGTTACCCTTATACTACTATATAATCACATTATACACAAAATAACAGCAAAAGTCAATCAATTTTTGTTACCTTTTATGATTTTCAGCGTATATTACAGTTTTTTTGTTAATTTTTCACTAACCAAAAGATGATATTTATGCAACATTACGCCGTGACCTGCGCGATGACTGCAGATCACGGCGTAAAAACCGTCATTTGTCTGTTTGAGTATCCTCCTTCGGCAGCTTCCGCCGCATGAAGAAGAAGCACACGAGATGCACGAGGAACGTTATCACCCACGAAGCGGGATACGACATAAACAGCCAGAACGTCGAGTGGAACTCCGGGAGCTGAAATCCCGTGAATATCCACAGTATGCGAAGTCCGCAGGCTCCGAGCAGCGAAACGATAGTCGGAGTGACTGCGTACTCCATTCCGCGTATCGAACCCACGATGCAGTCCATAAGCCCGCAGGTGCAGTAGAACACGCAGACAAGGCTCATACGCACGAGACCTGCTTCTATGACCTCCGGGCGCGGGTCATATATCCCGAGCAGCGGAACGCCGAAGCAGTACGCGATGTTGCCGAGAACAAGCCCCGTTACCGCCGCACAGGAGCAGGAAATGACCGCTATGCGGTTCACGCGGCTGTACTTTCCCGCGCCGATATTCGTGCTCGTGAACGTCAGAGCGCCCTGCGAGAACGAGTTCATCGACACCCAGATAAAGCCCTCAATGCTCGCGGCTGCCGCGCTTCCCGCCATTACCGTAGCGCCGAAGCTGTTTATCGAGGACTGTATGACCACATTCGACAGCGAGAACACGACACCCTGAAAGCCTGCGGGAATACCGATCTTGAGCATCTTCGACACCGTCTGCCGGTCAAGGCGGAGCTTTTTGAATTCGAGCTTAAAGCCGCCGCTCTCCTTCACGAGACACATCACGATAAGAAACGCGGAGATGCACTGCGAAATTATCGTAGCGAGCGCGACACCGGCAACGTCCATTTTAAAAAGGATAACGAAGATAAGGTTGAGCACGACGTTGATGGCTCCGGCGAATGTCAGATAATACAGCGGGCGCTTGGTGTCGCCCTTTGCCCGGAGTATCGAGCTGCCGAGGTTGTATATCATCATCGCGGTCATTCCCGCAAAATATATTCTCAGATACAGCGCGGAGAGCTCCAGCACCTCCGGCGGTGTCTGCATGAGCGCGAGCAGATCGTCGGCGAAAATGCAGCCGACGGCGGTAAGTATGAGACCGCTTATCACGCTGAGCACCATGGACGTATGCACCGTGCGGCTCACGCGCTCGTTGTCGCCCGCGCCGAGATAATGCGACGCAAGAACGTTCGCTCCGGTAGAGAGCCCGAGGAACAGGTTGGTCATAAGGTTGACAAGCGCAGTGGTTGAGCCCACAGCCGCAAGGGAATGCTCGCTTGCGAAGTTGCCCACAACTATGATATCCGCCGCGTTGAACAGCAGCTGTAAGATACTTGACAGCATCAGCGGCAGCGACAGCTTCAGCAGCTTGGGAAGTATCGCTCCGTTCGTCATATCCAGATCGGTGCGTCTGCGCATATTCTGCTCCTTTCTTACGTTTTGCACGCTCGGTTGACAAGCGTATGAGATTGTTATATAATGGTACTGTGAAACTTGTTTTATTTCGTATATTTATGTAAATCGTGCATTGATATAAAGGGTGAAGGTATGAAGATTTTCTGTATAAGTGAGGGCTCGATATACCGCGTGGATACCGGGAAGCCGCAGCAGCTGACGTGCGGGCGGATACGGGACTACCTGCACGCCGTGAACGAGATGAAGAAGCGCGACGAGTGGAAGACCACCGGCAGCGGCGCACAGTTCATGCAGGTGCAGGAGAAAGAGTACGAGACGGAGGGCGAGTTCCTGCGCTCACTTTCGAGCGACGGCAGCCGCCTTATCTACGGCACATTCATCGACGGTGTCGGCGGGCTGTATTTCAAAGACCCCGAGACCGACGACGAGACCTACATATTCGCAAATCAGACCGTTGATCCGGGACGCGTTTCGTGCCGGAACGGAAAATACTGCTTTGACGCGGGCGAGGGCGGCTTTGAGCGCCACATCGGGTGGCTCAACACCGCGAACGGCGGCACCGATCAGCTCACCGAGGGCTTCACGAGCGAGAGCTGCCCGTTCATTTCCCGCCACGATCCCGACACGGTATATTACACCGCAATGGGCTACGCGCAGGACAGCTACGGCAGAGTGACGGAGAAAAGCCCCTGCTCCGTTTCCGCTTACAGTGCAAAGGACGGCTCCCTCACCGACATACTCTCAGACCCGGCTTTCGATTATATAAAACCGTCCGACGACGCACAGGGCAACATCTACTGCATACGCCGCAAATACGAGCCGACACGCCGCAAAACCAATGCAGGCAGGGATATCTTACTGTTCCCGTTCAGGATCATAAAGGCGCTGTTCGGATTTTTAAGTATGTTCTCAATGGCATTCGGCGGCGAGCCGCTCCGCACCGGCGGACGCAATCCCGCCAAAAGCAGAACGGCCAACGAGCGCGAGCTGTTTGTCGAGGGAAATCTCATAAAAGCGAAGCACATAGCCGACTCCGACAATTCGGACGAGGGCATGATACCCTCGGAATGGGAGCTTATCCGCCATTCGACGGACGGCACCGACACCGTGCTCGCGAGAGGGGTAATGGACTATGCCCTGCTCGACAGCGGCGTGATAATATACTCGGACGGCAGGTTCGTCCGTCGGCTGTCCGGCGGCAGCTCCGAGAAGATATGCCGCATAGACCTCGCAAACTTCATCTCGATAACAGAGTAACATCAGATTCAAGCTGCGCTGCCGCGCTGTGTCCTGCGCGGACGGCGCCAGCCTGCGCGGCTGGATCGCGGCGGGGAGCGCCCCGCGGCGTAATGCGCAGCGACATTCTTCAATCGGCGGGTGCGCCGCCTCGGCTAGCTGTTCTCTTCAGATTACATATCGTTTTAATACCGTTCTGTTATGAAACTTGTCAAATTCCGTGTAACGGTCATTACGCTGCGGCGCGTCCGCCGCCGCGGTCCAGCCGCGTAGGCTGGTCCTGTCCGGAAGGACAAGCGCGTAAGCGCCGCTGCACAGACTTTATTTCAGCGAAGAAGCTCCGAATCCGCGGATAAGCAGATCGGACAGCTTCACTTCGTCATACTCTCCGCTGTTATCGGCGCAAAGCACAGTCATATCGGGCGCGAATTCGTACAGCACCTGCCTGCACATACCGCAGGGGGTGCATTTTTCCGCGGAGCTGCCGACAACCGCGATCATGCGGAAGTCGCGATTCCCTTCGCTCACCGCTTTCGCCGCGGCAGTGCGCTCGGCACAGATACCGCACGGATAGGCGGCGTTCTCGACATTGCATCCGGTGTAACGGCTCCCGTCATCGCACAGCAGCGCTGCACCGACTTTATAGCCGGAATACGGCGCGTAGGCGTTTCCGGCGGCTTCCTTTGCGGCACGCACAAGCTCCCGCTTTGTCGTCTCGTCAACGATGATATTCTTCATAACGCATACCCGCCTTTCTGTTCGGTGCAATAAGTATAGCACATTGCGGAGCAAAAATCAATCACCGCGGCAACAATACATCAATTTTCAGACATTTTTCAAAAAGGCTTACAGGGCGGCAGGAAACGATACCGTCAAGCCGTAAATTCGGTTAAAATAAGCCAAACAGAACGTTCAGAAAAATTTCTTTTAATTTTCATAAAAAAATTTTATAAAATACTGGAAATTCTGTTTAAAATATGTTATAATATAGTGGTAATGCAGAAGAAAGTTCTGAAACCGCACAACCATGCGGAAAAGACCGGAAGCTGCGGAACTAAAAAAACATCAGGAGGAAAAATCCAATGGCAAAGAAATACTGTTACCTCTTTTCTGAAGGTAACGCAGACATGAGAGAGCTTCTCGGCGGCAAGGGCGCAAACCTCGCGGAAATGACCAAGATAGGTCTTCCCGTTCCCCAGGGCTTCACAATCACCACCGAGGCGTGCACACAGTACTATGAGGACGGCAGAAAGATAAACGACGATATCATGGCGCAGGCTATGGAAGGCGTTAAGAAAATGGAAGAGATCAACGGCAAGAAGTTCGGTGACCTCAAGAACCCGCTTCTCGTTTCCGTTCGTTCCGGTGCAAGAGCTTCCATGCCGGGTATGATGGATACTATCCTCAACCTCGGTCTTAACGACGAAGTTGTTGCTGCTATGATCGCAGGCAACCCCGATCCCACATTCGAGCGTTTCGTATATGACTCCTACAGACGTTTTATCCAGATGTTCTCCGACGTAGTTATGGAAGTCGGCAAGAAGTACTTCGAGCAGCTCATCGACAAGATGAAGGAGCAGAAGGGCGTTAAGTTCGACGTAGAGCTTACCGCTGCCGATCTCAAGGAGCTCGCTACACAGTTCAAGGCTGAGTACAAGAACCAGCTCGGCAAGGACTTCCCGTCCGATCCGGTTGAGCAGCTCAAGCTCGCTATCGAGGCAGTATTCCGTTCATGGGACAACCCGCGTGCAAACGTGTACCGCCGCGACAACGATATCCCGTACAGCTGGGGTACAGCCGTAAACGTAATGCCTATGGTATTCGGCAACCTCAACAACGAGTCCGGTACAGGCGTTGCATTCACAAGAGATCCCGCAACAGGCGAAAAGAAGCTCATGGGTGAGTTCCTCAAGAACGCACAGGGCGAAGACGTTGTTGCAGGTGTTCGTACTCCTATGCCTATCGCACAGATGGAGCAGGAATTCCCCGACGCTTACAAGGAATTCGTTAAGGTTTGCGACATTCTCGAAAACCACTATCACGATATGCAGGATATGGAGTTCACTGTTGAGAACAAGAAGCTCTATATGCTCCAGTGCCGCAACGGTAAGAGAACCGCTCCCGCAGCTCTCAAGATCGCTTGTGACCTCGTTGACGAGGGAATGAAGACAGAACAGGAAGCTGTTCTGATGATCGATCCCCGTAACCTCGATACTCTTCTGCATCCGCAGTTCGACGCTGCCGCTCTTAAGGCTGCAACACCTATCGGCAAGGGTCTCGGCGCTTCCCCCGGAGCTGCCTGCGGACAGATCGTATTCACAGCTGACGACGCAGAGGCCTGGAAGGCACAGGGCAAGAAGGTAGTTCTCGTAAGACTTGAAACATCTCCCGAGGACATCACAGGTATGAAGGCTTCTCAGGGTATCCTCACAGTACGCGGCGGTATGACTTCTCACGCAGCCGTTGTTGCAAGAGGTATGGGAACCTGCTGTGTATCCGGATGCTCCGATATCGCTATGGACGAAGAGAACAAGAAGTTCGTTCTTGCAGGCAAGACCTTCAACGAGGGCGACTGGATCTCCATTGACGGTACAACAGGTAACATCTACGACGGTCAGATCAAGACTGTTGACGCTACTATCGCAGGCGAATTCGGCAGAGTTATGGGCTGGGCTGACAAGTACAGAAAGCTCAAGGTAAGAACAAACGCCGACACACCCGCAGACGCTAAGAAGGCAAGAGAGCTCGGCGCAGAGGGCATCGGTCTCTGCCGTACAGAGCATATGTTCTTCGATCCTTCCAGAATCGGACCGTTCAGAGAGATGATCTGCTCCGATACTGTTGAAGAGAGAGAAGCTGCTCTCGCACAGATCGAACCCATGCAGCAGGCTGACTTCGAGAAGCTGTATGAGGCTCTTGAAGGATATCCGGTAACTATCAGATTCCTCGATCCTCCGCTTCACGAATTCGTTC
>JAFPUE010000027.1 GCA_017395555.1 Ruminiclostridium sp.
CACAGTAAACTCGATGACACTTATTGTTTCATCGAATGCGGATTTCAGCAATCCTACAAGTACATTGACTGGAGATTTTGTTGCGAGTTCGACTACAACATTCACGAGACCTTCGGCGAATTCTTAATTTTTAAAAATCTATTGCAAAATAAAGAAAAGTATGCTATGATAGATATATCGCGTAAACGTTTACAGGCGCGCATATCTTGACAACGAAAGGAATACAAAATTATGAAATTCTCGGACGGATTCTGGCTCAACAAACCCGGCTACAATGTCAGCTTCGCAACACAGGCATACGAGATCACAGCGGACGAAAAGTCCGTAACCGTATTCGCGACCGCGTCGTGGATACAGAACAGAGGTATGACCCTCGGCGGCCCCTGCCTTGAGATCACGTTCACCTCGACCCTCGAAAATTCGATCAAGGTCACTGTTGACCACTACAAGGGACAGACCGTGAAGGCACCCGCGTTCGAGCTTTACGAGGACGAGAGCTTCCGCCCCGTCATAAATAAGCTCGACAACGGCGGATATGAACTTATCTCCGGAAAGACGAAGGTAGTCATCGGCGCGGCAAAGGGCGCTTGGGACATAAAATACTACTACGGCGACAAGCTGCTCACAAAGCAGGGCTGGCGCACCACAAGCTACATCGAGGAATCCGTACAGCGCACGGAAGCTCGTATGCTCGCGAAGAAGGGCGAGAATTTCTATGCCGACAGCGAGACCGACGACAACGCATATATGCGCGATATGTTCAACATCGCGGTTGGTGAGAATATCTACGGCATCGGCGAGAAGTTCACCACGTTCGTAAAGAACGGTCAGACCGTCGAGGTATGGAACAACGACGGCGGCACCTGCACCGAACAGTCCTACAAGTCGATACCGTTCTATGTATCGTCGCAGGGCTACGGCTGCTTCGTCAACCACCCCGAAAAGGTGATGTTCGAGGTAGCGAGCGAGACTGTGTCAAAAGTCGCTTTCGCGGTACAGGGACAGCATCTCGAATACTTCGTATTCGGCGGTGATACGATTGCCGACGTTATCAAAGTATATACCGATCTCACCGGCAAGCCCGCTCTCCCGCCCGCTTTCACATTCGGTCTGTGGCTCACTACTTCGTTCACCACAAACTACGACGAAAAGACCTGCTCGTTCTTCATCGACGAAATGGAACGCCGCGACATCCCGCTCGAAGTATTCCACTTCGACTGCTTCTGGATGAAGGAATACAGCTGGTGCGACTTCACATGGGACAAGAATATGTTCTCCGATCCGGCGGCAATGCTCAAACGCCTCAAAGCGAAGAACATCGAGATCTGC
Organism: Ruminiclostridium sp.; assembly: GCA_017395555.1. GTDB lineage: Bacteria > Bacillota > Clostridia > Oscillospirales > Ruminococcaceae > Ruminiclostridium_E. The sequence continues at coordinate 1,330 of JAFPUE010000027.1, forward strand.
GTATGGATCAACCCGTATATCTCCCAGCGTTCGACAATGTTCGACGAGGGCGTTAAGGGCGGCTATTTCATAAAGAAGAAGGACGGCTCGGTATTTCAGGCGGATATGTGGCAGCCCGGAATGGCTATCGTGGATTTCACAAACCCCGCCGCCTGCGAATGGTATGCCGGCAAGCTGAAAAAGCTCTGCGAAATGGGCGTTGACGCGTTCAAGACCGACTTCGGCGAGAGAATACCCACCGATGTTGCGTATTTCGACGGCTCCGATCCCTACAAGATGCACAATTACTACACATACTTATATAATAAGACAGTATTCAACGTGCTGAAGGAATACTACGGCGAAAACAAGGCGTGCCTGTTCGCACGCTCGGCTACCGTCGGCGGTCAGAAGTTCCCCGTTCACTGGGGCGGCGACTGCTTCTCCAACTACGAGAGTATGTGGGAGACCATACGCGGCGGCCTGTCGCTGTGTATGTCGGGCTTCGGCTTCTTCAGCCACGATATCTCCGGCTTCGAGGCGCAGGGTACCCCCGATCTTTACAAGCGCTGGTCGGCATTCGGACTTCTGTCCACACATTCGAGACTGCACGGCAACAGCTCCTACCGCGTTCCGTGGAATTTCGACGAGGAGAGCTGCGACGTTGTACGCCACTTCACGAAGCTCAAAGGCAGACTTATGCCGTACCTGTTCGCGAACGCCGTAAAGACACACGAGACCGGCGTGCCGATGATGCGCGCTATGGCTGTGGATTACACGAATGACCCCGCAGTCCTCGCGCTTGACAGACAGTATATGCTCGGCGACACGCTGCTTGTTGCTCCCGTATTCAACGAGGAAGGCACAGTGCAGTTCTACCTCCCCGATACCGGCGTATGGACGGATATCCAGACGGGCGAGGAGCTCGAAGGCGGCAAGTGGTACGAAAAGACCTACGATTACTTCGGTATGCCGCTCTACGCGAAGCCGAACAGCATTATCGCCTACGGCGATTTCAAGCGCAATTTCACATACGATTACGCGGATAACGCAAAGCTCGTTATCTACGGTCTGGAGGACGGAAAGACCGCGGAATGCGCGATATACGACAGCGAGGCAAAGCTCGTGCTCACCGTGAAAGCCGCACGGAACGGCGATACGGTCACCGTCACCTCCGAGGGTGAAGCAAAGAACTTCACCGTGGAGAGCAAACAGGGATTGAATGTAGTCATGGCGTGACTGCATCAAAATAATTTTTAAACCGAAAGAAGGTAATCAAAAATGAAGAAATTTATCGCCGAGATCATCGGCACCTGCGTTCTTGTAACGCTTGGCTGCGGCACCGCAATGCTCGTAGGCTGCGACGCCGCGAACGGCTGCGGGTATGTACTCACGGCACTCGCGTTCGGACTTGTCATAGTCGGAATGGCGTACTGTGTGGGTAACATCTCCGGCTGTCACATCAACCCTGCCGTGTCGCTGGGTGTGCTTATCAGCGGCGGCATGAGCGTCAAGGATTTCTTTATGTATATCGTTGCGCAGTGCATAGGCGCATTTGCGGGCTCGGGCATACTCGCTGCGATATTCGGTCTCGGCGGAGTTGTCGATCAGACAGGCGGCTTCGGTGCCAACGGACTCGGCGGCGTAAACGGCAATGCGATTGCCGGACTTATCGTTGAGATCGTGCTCACTTTCGTTTTCGTTCTCACTATCCTCGGCGTTACCTCAAAGAAGGGCAACCACGGTTCTTTCGGCGGACTTATCATCGGTCTCACGCTGACTCTCGTTCACATTCTCGGCATAGGTCTTACCGGCACCTCCGTTAACCCCGCAAGAAGCATCGCTCCCGCGGTATTCGCGGCTATAACCGGCAACACCGCTCCTCTTGAAGCGCTGTGGGTATTCATCGTAGGCCCGCTTGTCGGCGCTGCACTCGCGGCTGTTGTTTACAAGTTCCTCGAAAAGGAATAATATCCCAATAAAGATCCGTACCGCGTTCCGGCAGAGAAAAGGCTGCCGGAGCGCAGCGCGAAGGAAGGAATACCGCTATGAAAATATCCGATATTACCGTTATGATCTGTGACGATTCTCCGCTGGTTATAAAAAAGACCGGCGATATCCTGCGTAAAATAGGCGTCGCCAAAACGATACACGCATCCGACGGCGAAGAAGCCGTAGAGCAGTATAAAGCATCAAAGCCCAATCTCGTATTTATGGACATCGTTATGCCCAAAAAGACCGGCCTCGAAGCTCTCCGTGAGATACGGAGCTTTGACCCCAACGCGAGGGTGGTCATGGCATCTACGATCGGAACACAGAGCAATCTGATCTCCGCCATTAAGGAAGGGGCTTTTGAGTTCCTCCAAAAGCCGATAAAAGAAGATGACATCCTCAAGGTTGTAAACCGGATGTTAAAGGAATAAGGAGGAGCTTATGTACACACAGTTATTCGGACATTATCTTCTCAATAACGGGATAATCGACGCGGACGAGCTGCACGCGGCTCTCACTGCGCTTACGAGGATAAAGGTGAAGCTCGGCTCCGCCGCTATCGACGCGGGATACATGAGCGCGGAGCAGGTGGAGGAGATACATGAGCTCCAGCATACCATGGACAAGCGTTTCGGCGAGCTCGCGATAGAGCAGGGCTATCTCACCGATGAGCAGGCGCGCAGCCTTCTGTCAAAGCAGAAAAACTCCAATCTTCTGCTCGGACAGGCGCTTATCGACTTCGGATTTATCACAAACAAGCAGTTCGAGGATGCGCTCAACGACTACAAGCGCAAGGCGTCCCTCATTAACGGCGACAGTGAAGAAGAGCGCATGGAGAACGAGATGATCGATGTGCTCGGCATATCGGATATGCCGGACAAGGAGTTCTACTCGGAGTACATACTGCTGTTTATCCGCAATCTCATACGCTTTCTCGGTGACGACTTCTCACTTTCCGGAGTTTCGCGCAATGTGACGGTCTCGATGAACTACGCATGCACGCAGGAGATAACGGGTCCTATATCGGCTACTGTTGCGATAGGCGGAACGGAGCACGGCTTTATCGGTATCGGTGCGCGCTACTCGGGCGAGGAGCTCCACGAGACGGACGGCTACACAAAGGCGTGTGTCGGCGAGCTGCTGAACCTGCAAAACGGTCTTTTCGCCGTAAACGCGTCAAATTCCCGCAATATCGAGCTTGACCTCAAACCGCAGGAATCCTTCGAGAAGTATATGCTGAACGTTCCCGAAAACGGTATCTGCGTCGGTCTCAGCTTCTCCTTCGGAGATATCAAGATAGCGGTCATTAAGCACGGGGAACGCACCGCGGCGAATGACCGTAACACGGAGATTCAATAATCTGCAAACAGATAACAATAAAGCAAAACCTCCCTTGTCGAAATGACTTGGGAGGTTGTTATTATATTTCCAGCGGAGGGATCTTCGTGAGATCGAACGGGGTCTCCTGATATACGCAGAAGTTGAGCCAGTTGGAGTACAGCAGGCTGGCGGCGGTGCGCCATACGAACGGCGGTGTCTGTGTGGGATCGTCATTCGGGAAATACCCGTAGGGCAGCCCGACATCGGTTATCCCCTTCCCCATATCGCGAAGATACTCGTTTTTGAGCGTCTCGCGGTCATACTCGCCGTGACCGGTTATGAATATCTGGCGGTTCGACTTGTCCGCTGCGGCGTAAACTCCGGCTATATCGGAATACGCAAGGAGCTGCAGCTTCGGACAGGCAAGTATGTCCTCCTTCCTTACTTCGGAATGGCGGGAATGAGGTACATAGAACACGTCGTCGAAGCCCTTGAACATCGGGTGGTTCTCAACGGCTATTTTGTGCGGGAATACACCGAACATTTTGCGTTCAAGCGTGTATTTCGGGATACCGTAATGGTAGTAGAGCGCCGCGAAGGCTCCCCAGCATATATGGATGCACGAGAACGCGTGCGACTTTGACCATTCCATTATGCTGCAAAGCTCGTCCCAGTAGGTAACATCCTCAAATTCGTATTTCTCAACGGGCGCGCCGGTTATGATAAGCGCATCGAAGTAGTCGTCCTTTATCTCCGCAAAGGTCTTGTAGAAGTTCGCAAGGTGCTCCGCGGCGGTATGTCTCGATGTATGCGTCTCGGTGCGCAGCAGTGTGATATCCACCTGTAACGGTGTGTTGCTCATAAGGCGGAGCAGCTGCGTCTCCGTCTCGATCTTCTTCGGCATGAGGTTGAATATCGCGGCCTTCAGCGGGCGTATATCCTGCCGCAAAGCTCGTTCCGCCGGCATTACAAATATGTTCTCGCTTATAAGCGTCGAGTACGCGGGCAGATCGCTCGGTATGTTTATCGGCATTTCTTTATCTCCTGTATCTCTGTTCTTTGTGTGTATAATAGATTATTATAGCATATTTTCTACGATAAATCAACATTTTTTTGATATATGGAGCCGATTTTTTCTTCCGAAGGCGCAAAAACAGCCGGAAAATGCTTCTGACCCCGCCTTACGGCAGGGTCAGATACGGATAAATGTATTAAAACAATATAATGTCAAACTATGTTCAGCAGACGCACGAAGCCCGTGACTCTGAATATGTCCATAACGTCCTTCTGAACGTTCTTTATGGTCATGCTTCCCTGCGATTTCATCATCTTCTGCATAAGCAGAAGCACACGGAGACCTGCGGAGGAGATGTATTCAAGCCCGCTGAGATCGAAGGTCAGATCGGTAACGCCCTTGACCTCTTTAAGCAGAGTTTCCTCAATATCGGGGACATTTGAAGCATCGACTTCTCCGATAAGCTCGACGGTCATCGCCTTTCCGTCGTCTGTCTTTTCAAATATCATTAACGCTCACCTCTCCATTAACGATCTTTGCGGCATATCACCGGACTATGTAAATGTATATCGTCCTGCGACATTATTTATACAGCGTCATAACGATGCTTCCGATATCGTCCGCGAGGTTGTGCAGCTTCTCTACGGTGATGTCTATCTGCTCCATTTCCTCGTTTTCCATTGTGACATTCTTGCTCGTCTGCTCTATCTTGTCGAGCATATCCTGAACCGACTTGTTCATTCCGCCGAGCAGTCCGGCGATCTTGTCGGTAGTCTCCTTTGTCGATGTCGCAAGCGTCTTTACCTCACCCGCAACTACCGCGAAGCCCTTTCCTGCCTCGCCCGCGTGCGCAGCCTCAACTCCCGCGTTGATAGAGAGCAGGTTCGTCTTGTCGGCAATGGTCTTGATGCTGTTGATGATACCCACCGACGCGGAAACCGACTTGGATATCTCGTTCGCGGAAGCGGTAACGTCGGTCTGGCGCTCCGCAACCTCGTTCATCTGCTTCGCCGCCTCACCTATCGTGTTCGCGATAGAGGTTATACCGCTGCGTAGCTCTTCGATCTTCGGAGCCAGCTCCTCCTGGAAACGGAGCTTATTGTTCTTCTCCTCGGTTATGTCAAGTATCGTTCCGGCAGCCATGAGCGGCTTTCTGTCGCCCCATACGACAAAGCTCGACGCTCTTACCCAGCGGTACTCGCCGTCCTTGTGCAGCATACGGTACTCCATATCGAAGACCGTGTTTCCGCTTATGTCGGTAAGCTGTCTGCCCATCTGCGCAGAGGCATCCGCAACATCGTCCGGGTGCATCCTTGTGATCCACGACGACATTATATCCGGAAATTCTATGGAATCGTGATAACCGAGTATCTTCTTGAACTGATCGGAGAATACCATGGGCGACTGCGGATCGTTTATATCGTACTTTGTCAGATCCATGCTCCAGCTTCCCTCAAGCATCATTCTGTCAACCGCGCCCTGTCTGCGCTGCTGGAGCGTGAGAGTTTCATTGGTCTTGCGCTGCTTGTCTATATCTGTGAATGTGCCGATAAATACTCTCGGAGCACCGCTCTGGTAACGTATGCAGTCTCCCGCGGCATGGAACCACTTGTAGCCGTCCTTTTTGGTGAGAAGGCGGTAATCTATATCATACTTGATACGATTGGTCTTATCGGCTGCTGCGGCTCCGAACAAAGCAAAAACTTCCTTTGAGTCGTCGGGGTGGATTATCTTACCGAGCGAAGAGATATCGTCGGCAAGCTCCGTCTTCGAGAAACCGAGCATTCTGCGGAACTCGTCGGTATAGATGATCTGCTCCACATCGCCGTTTTCCTTATAGTAAGCGTACCAAAGGCCGAGGTGAGCGCTTTTGTTTATGACCTCAAGAAGCGTTCTGAACGTATCCGCGTCCTTTGTCGCGGCTGCAAGCTTTGTCTGTAATTCCTCTGTTAATGCCTTGTTGTTTCCGAACATTTGCGGTACCTCCGTTATATTCAAGTTGTCTTGAACAAAATATTGCATTGAAAAAACAATACATCTTGGTTACTATAACCCTATTATACTGTATAAGTATAACACATTTTGTGTAAAATGTAAAGTATTTATTTTAAAAAATATGTTTTTTTTCGAAAAAACACCAATAAAAATATTGTTTACAGTAAAATGTTGTACTTGCAAAATAAAAAAATATATGCTATAATGGATTTTACCGAAAGTCAAAATATGGCACAATAGAACACACAGTGTCATTTTACGGGAGGAAATGAGGTATGGAAGAGGAAAAGCGCCGTGTATCTGTCGGCGTTAAAATGCACCTGTTTATCATAATAACCGTACTCGCGGCGGTTCTCGGTACGTCTGCGATATGTTATTTCATCAACGTCGATCAGATAGACAGGTATTTCAAAAATCTTGCTTATCACTCGGCAGAGAATTTCGCGGCATTCGTTGATGCCGAATACCTTTCCGAGCTGAGAGAATGTGCCGAGTCCGACGAGTTCCAGGCTATACGGGACAAGGCGGAGGAGGACGAGGATGAAGCTCCTATCGAGGAATATCTGACGGAGAAGGGGCTGTGGGACAGATACTGTGCGCAGAGGGAGCTTCTGTGCAGATATCTGCACAACATGGAAGACATAAAGTACCTCTATATCATTGTATGGGGACCCGCAGACGCCTTATACGATATGTACCTGCTGGACGACGACGATAACCCGATCTACGAAACGGGCTACTACGAGGAACGCGAGGCAGAGTTTTACGGCGCTGACCCGGAGCATGAGCTCGAACCTACCATTTCAAACGGATCGTGGGGCTGGCTGTGTTCCGCGTATGCGCCAGTATATGACAGCACGGGCAGACTTATATGCCACGTCGGCTGTGATGTTGGCATGGAGGACATAATGGCGGAAAGAGCGCAGTTCCTCACATATATCGCGTCGGGCGCGCTCGCCTTCACTGTCATCGTGCTTTTCTGCGCGGTATTCTTCGCCAACAGGGTTGTTATAAAGCCGCTCAATTCTATCACGGACGAAATGAAGAAGTTCAGACCCGCGGAAAATGTCAGCTACGACGAAGCGGGAGTGCTGAACCTCAATATACGCAGCCGCGACGAGATACAGGAGCTTTACAGCGGCATACGCAAAATGCAGACGGACATCATCGACTATCTGAACAACGTGTCGGAATTACAGCGTGACAAAGAGCGCGCCGAGAACGACATCAGGGAGAAGGATGAGCAGATCGGCGCGATCAGGAAAGAAGCGTACAGGGACGCGCTTACCGGTGTCGGCAGCAAGAACGCGTACAACAATGCCGTGAACGAGCTGAACGAAAATATCAGAAACGGCTTTACCGAATTTGCGTTGGTAATGGCAGACATAAATGACCTTAAAAAAATAAACGATGACAACGGCCACAAGGCGGGTGACATATACATCAAGGGCTGCTGCCATATTATATGCGACGTGTTCAAGCATTCTCCCGTATTCCGTATCGGCGGAGACGAATTTGTGGTCATACTCAGGGATAAGGATTACGCCGAACGTCAGCAGAGAGTTTCGGAGATCAAGGCCGCCTTTGAAAAGAGCCGCAGCAATCCTCACACAAAACCGTGGTACCGCTATTCCGCTTCCGTGGGACTTGCGGAGTGCGCTTCCGACGACAACTGCTACGAGCTCGTTTTCAAGCGCGCGGACAATGAAATGTACAAGGAAAAGAAAGCCTTCAAAGAAACAAACGGAAGCTATAGGTGAGAAGTGGATAGTGGATAGTGAATAGTGAATAATGAATAATTGTGGTATCCGGATCGTGACGTAAACCGGAGCTTTTCGGGAACCATAAAGACAGCGAAAGGACAGAGCAATGGAAAAGTATCGTGATATCACAGCCGAGCTAATGCCGGAGGAATATGAGAATGCCCGCGAGGGTGTAAGCTACCCGGAGTTCAGAAAATACACATACTTTTCAAGTACAGCCGGACGCGACACAAACGTGAATGTGATGCTGCCCGCCGACTGCGGCGAGGGGGAAACATACCCCGTGCTCTACGCGCTTCACGGCTTTTTCTGTGACGAAGACCAGCTTAGGTGGGAAGATATGGCTCTGAGCAGAATACTCACAAATCTGCAGCTCGACGGCAAGGCGGAGAAGATGATCGTTGTTCTGCCTTATATGTTCTGCAGCAGGGAGATGCCGGTCTGCACGGGAATGGATCTGAAGAACTGTCTCGCCTACGACAACTTCATAAACGATCTCACGGCAGACCTTATGCCTTTTATCGAAGAGAGCTTCCCCGTGAAAAAGGACAGATTGAATACAGCCATAACCGGCTTTTCAATGGGCGGCAGAGAGGCGCTTTTCATTGGCTTCCGTCACCCGGAGCTTTTCGGGTACATCGGTGCAGTCTGCCCCGCTCCCGGACTTGTGGAGATCAAGGATTCGCCCATGCACCCGGGACAGATAAAGCCGGAGGAAATGCGTTTCGGCGAAAATAAACCGGAGGTGCTGCTGATAAGCTCGTCAAAGGCGGACACCGTGGTGACTTCCGCTCCGGACAATTATCGTGATATTCTGTCACAAAACGGCGAACCGTTCGTATCGCACGTCATGACCTCGACAGGACATGACCCGACAAGCGTGAAGCCGCATTTCTACAACCTTTTCAGAATGATTTTCAAACAGGACAAGTGAACCTATGAGACACATAATGACGATAAATGTCAGGACATACGACGCGCAGGCTGTCGAAGGCAAAGGCGCGAAGATCGTGATGATACCGTTCTCCGCCGAGACGGACAGCGAGCTTTTCCGCGGAATGACGCTCGAAAACGGCGTTGACACACAGCGGATATTCCCGGACGGGACGCTCATCCTCTCCGCGAGATATATGCTCACCGGCAAGGACGCGGCAGGGAATGACTGCCGCGTATTCATCGAGAACACCGGCACTTCCCTCGACAACTGCAAGCCGGTGATATTCACCGACAGCCCGGAGCTTGCGTTCCTCGAAAGCGCCGAGCTTTCGGCTTCCGTCGAGCCCTGCCCCGGCGGAGTCACGGTAACGATATCCGAAGGGAGCCTGCAATAATGTCAGCGAATTTAAAGGGCGGAGATGTAATTGTCGGCGGCACAAAAATGTCGTATGTTTCGTTCGGTCACGGGGATAAAACGCTGGTCTTCCTGCCCGGTCTGTCGGACGGGCTCGTTACCGTCAGAGGCAAGGCGATACTGCTTTATAGACCGTACAGGCTGTTCTTCGACAAATTCACGGTCTATATTTTCAGCCGGAAGGACGATATGCCGGACGGCTATTCGATAAGTGATATGGCAGCCGATCAGGCGGCGGCGCTAAGAGCGCTCGGCATTGAAAAAGCCTGTATTGCTGGCATTTCTCAGGGCGGTATGATATCACAGCACCTCGCCGCCGGCTTCCCGGAGCTTGTGGAAAAGCTGGTGCTCGCGGTCACGGCTCCCTATGCGAACGAGACGGTCAGAAACGCAGTCAGCGGGTGGATAAAAATGGCGGAGGACGGCGATCATAAGCGGCTTATGCTTGACACGGCGGAAAAGACATACTCCGACAGATATCTCGAAAAGAATAAAATGTTACTGCCGCTTCACGGCATGATCGGCAAGCCCAAAAGCTACCGGAGATTTCTCATCAACGCGAACGCGATACTTGATTACGACGCAAGGGATATTCTCGGCAGGATAACCTGCCCCACGCTGATAATCGGCGGCGGACGCGATAAGACGGTAGGCACGGAAGCGGCGTATGAGCTGCACGACGGGATAGCGGGCAGCGAGCTGTACATTTACCCGGAGATCGGTCACGGGGTATGGGAGCATGACGAAGCGCCGGATTTCAACAAGCGGATCTTTGATTTTCTTGAAAAATAACAGCAACATAAATGCGGCTTCTAACACACAATGTGTTAGAAGCCGCTGCTGTTTTGGTCTCGTCACGATTCGGATATGTCCGCCGAAGGCGGACTACAAAATTATTCATTATTCATTATTCATTAATAATTATATTGTATAATGTATCAAAGTCCTGCCCTGTGTAGTGGATAGTGCGGAAACCGCAGGCTTTGGCACCCTCAACATTCTTCTCGCTGTCATCTATGAAAACTGCGCTCTGGGGCGTAAAGCCGTATCTCTTGCAGAGAATGCCGAATATCGCCGGATCCGGCTTTATCTCGTGAACAAAGCAGGAGAACACTCCCCCGTCCATGTGCGCGATAAAGTCGAGGGCATCGGGCGCGACGTGCATAAGGTACTCGAAAAAGTTCGACAGGAAATAAACCTTGTGTCCCTCCGCTTTCAGCCGCTCTATAAGCGGTATCGTTTCCGCCTTCCTGTGCGGGCAGTCCGCAAGCCGCGAGAATGTATGCCTTATCTCTTTTTCGTAACGCGGCTCCTTCGCGATAAATCTTTGCAGTATCTCCTCATCCCGGAGCAGCCCCTTGTCAAATTCCGCCCAATCCGGGTTGTGCCACATTGCCCGTGTGACCGCCGCAGCCGTCTCCGGCTCAAACATACCGCCGACAAATGCGTCCCAGTCAAAGTCGATAAGCACAGCGCCTATATCAAATACGATGTTCATACTGCCTCCATAGTACATTACTGCCAGATACGCATTTGTATCCGGCAGCTTGTATCATCGCGATGTGCCGTCCCAAAAGGATATTCTGTAAGCAACAGGGTCATACAGAAAAGTAAGGTTTTCCTTCAGATTCCGTATATCGTCCGTCATACTGTATTTTATAACAATTACTCTCATATTTTTACGGAAGCGGAATATCCATTGACCGGTGGTAAATGAGCCTATATCCGTAATTACTTTCGAATGGGAATATCTGCCGTTCAAATAGCACACTTCCCTTATTCCCGCTTCAGCCCACTTAAAACAGCCGGTATCAAGACGCTCGATCTTTTTCCCGCCGCATATCATCACGATCAGTGCCGCAACGATATACACCATGACCGACGCAAGGAACCAATACGAATGTTCCTGTACAGCAACGATCACAGCCCAATATACAAAGCCGCCGAATAATGAAAGCCACAGCAGCATCCAGAATATACGATGCTTATTTACAGCGCTTCTTATCTCACGTTTTATCGCGGGGTCAAGTGAATTGCCTTCGTTCCAAATCATTACCGTTTATCACCTGCTGTCACACCCTCTGTTCGCCCGGACGTTCCAATATGCTTACTTTATCCTGTCAAGGAATTCTCCGCCGTGCAGCTTTATCTGCTCGATCATTTCCTCGTCGCTGATAACGGTCACGCGTCCCGCCTCGTACTGCGCGTCTATCCATTCCTTTATTTCGGCAATGAACGGTTCCTTCTTGCTGACAGCCTTATCGGGCGGCAGACGGTAGTAGTTGTTTATCCAGAGCGCGATACCCGCAAGCCCGGAGACATTGCTGACCGCAACGAGCGGCGGTCTGCCGAGGATAGTGTCGGTATCGAAGATGTTGTATATCTCGGGATCCTTGAGAAGCCCGTCCGCGTGTATTCCCGCGCGTGTGAGGTTGAAATTCCTGCCGACAAACGGTGTCATAGGCGGGAGATCGTAATTCGTCTCCTTTACGATGTAATCCGATATCTCGGTTATCACGCGGGGCTCCATACCGCCGAAATCTCCGCGAAGCTGCGCGTACTCGAATACCATTGCTTCAAGCGGAACATTTCCCGTTCTCTCGCCGATACCCAGCAGCGAGCAGTTCACAGCCTGCGCACCGTAAAGCCATGCGGTTGACGCGTTGACCACGCCCTTGTAGAAGTCGTTGTGGCCGTGCCATTCAAGCATCTCGCACGGAACGCCCGCGTAATGCTGCAGACCGTAGATAATGCCGGAAACGCTTCTCGGCAGGGCAACTCCGGGGTACGGAACACCATAGCCCATTGTATCGCAGGCGCGTATCTTTATCGGTATTCCGCTCTCCTTCGACAGCTTCATAAGCTCCGCGGCAAACGGTACCACAAAGCCGTAGAAATCGGCTCTCGTTATATCCTCGAAGTGGCACCTCGGGCGCAGCCCCGCTTCTATCGCGTCGGAAACTATGCCGATGTACTTGTCGAGCGCCTGCTTTCTTGTGAGCCCCATTTTGTTGAAGATGTGGTAGTCCGAGCAGCTTACAAGTATGCCCGTCTCCTTTATTCCGATATCGCGGACGAGCGCAAAATCCGACTTTGTCGCGCGTATCCACGTCGTTATCTCCGGAAAATCATAGCCGAGCTCCATACATTTTTCGAGCGCCGCCCTGTCCTTTTCGGAGTACACGAAAAATTCGGTCTGGCGGATAATGCCGTTCTTTCCGCCGAGCTTATGCAGCAGCTTGTAGATATGCACCATCTGGTCTGTTGTGTACGGTGCGCGGGACTGCTGACCGTCGCGGAAGGTGGTATCGGTAATGTATATCTTCTCCGGCATATTCATAGGAACACGACGGTAGTTGTATGCTATTTTCGGCACCTCGGTGTACGGGAACATCTCGCGGAAAAGCTCCGGCTCCGGAACGTCCTGGAGATCGTACATATAGGGATCCTGTTCAAGAAGATTGCTCTTGTCGCTGAGCGCTATTTCGGACATGATATTATTTCTCCGTTTCAGTATGATAAATCAATTATATTCCCTTGCCGCACTTTTGTCAACAAAAAAGCGGGAAAATCAGCTATTTAACGCCTTTTTCCCGCTTTTGCAAGCCTAAACTGTCAAAACTGCATAAGTTTATTGATTTTCTTTCAGCCACAGCTCAACCGCGGCACATTCCGTCGAACGTCTGCCCGCTTCGGAAGCTCCCGCTTCAAGCGCACGTCTGCCCACCTCATAGCGCGAGAGATCGGTCCCGCCGCGACACGGCGACGATATAACCACCGGTATCCTTTTTGCAAGTTCTGAAATAACAAGCGTTATATCGTTGTCCGGAATGCCGCCCGCGCCGTATGTTTCGATCACGATACCCGCTTTGTTCTCCGCCGCGCGGGATATATCGGTCCCTTGCGTAAACGGCGTTAGCCGCACTACGGCTGGAAATATGCCGTCGTGCTCCGGAAACCTGTATTTCCGTTCCGGCTTGAAATCGGCGTATCTGCGGAACGCGTTCTTCTCGCAGCTGCTAACCTTGATGATATCCGCACCGCCTGCCACACTGTTAGCAAACGCGAGATTTACGCCCGGGTATTTCGCGAATTTCGCGATAAGAGCCGCAAACTGTATATTCCCGGGGGCGTCGCTGTCCGGTTCGTCAAACGGCAGCATGGAGCCGGTCAGGATAACGGGCTTCGCGGTATCAACCGTGAACGCGAGCACCGCGCCCGTGTATGCCATGGTGTCCGTCCCGTGAAGTATCACTATCCCGTCGTATTCCGGCAGGTTCTCAATTACCGCGTTGTGCAGCCGTCTCCAGTGAGCGGGAGTAACGTCCGTGCTGTCCGCAGCGTACAGATCGAGCACATCGAACTGCACACCTTTTAGCTTCGGGAGCATTTCCGAGCCGTTCTTTTCGGGGGTCAGTCCGCCCCCTCGGGAATTGCCGCTCGCGATCGTACCGCCCGTTGTTATCATAAGGAGTCTTGTCATCTGAAAAGCTCCCCATCGAAAAATCTCTCCTGAAACGCGATCTTTTCCGTTATCTCATCGTCGGAGAAATCACGTCCGTCCGCGGAAACTATCCACTTGTCCTCAACGTCATTGTATCTGTGCCATACGGCGATGACCCTGCCCGTGAACGTTTCGGCGGGCTTGTCCTCACCGAGCAGGTATATGTCCTGCTCCGCGCCGTCCCCCGCAAAAACTCCGTCAACATATCCGTAATTCACGGTATATATCAAATCCGGAACCCTCGGATGCGCAGAGCCGAGCGGACGGTCTATCCTGCCGCTCACTGTCCTGCCTATTATATCCGAAAAGTCCGGCTTTATATACTCCTTCTCCGCGTCCGCCTCGGCGAACCAGTGCGAACCCGTCGCGCTGTACAGCGGCGTTGCAAGCGTATCTACGTGCCGCAGCACATTTATCCTGAACCCGCCCAGCAGCTCTCTTACGAGCTTTTCGTCGGCAAAGAAATGAGGTACTCCGTCCTCCGTTCCTCCGACAAAACGAATGGAGTTTTCGTCTATAATATCGCCGATCTTATTCACGAAATGCCACGCTTTCTTCGAGCAGAGATCGAAATATATCTCCCCGCCCGGTTTCAGAACACGCCTTACCTCGCTCATTATCCGTTTTATGCCCTCGGTGTCGGTGTGCGACATGACATGGTAGGAAAATATGCAGTCAAAGGCGTTGTCCGCAAACGGGAGATTTTTCATATCGCCGATAACGGTGCGGAAATCCGTGCCGTTTTTCTTCTGCCATTCGCGCAGGTGTTTTACACCGTATTCCGAGAGATCTATCGCTGTCACCTTAAACCCGTGCGCGTCAAAGAATATCGAGTGTCTGCCAAGCCCGCAGCCGAGATCGAGCAGCTTTTTCCTGCCCTCACCGCGCCACTTTTCGGCGTAGTAGAAGCTGTCCTCGGAGGGCTTCAGCCATGACTCGCTTTTTATATTCGCCCAGTCCCATTCCTTTGAAACTACCATATCATTCACCCGTGACCGCGGCTTCGAGTGCCGCAGTGTAATCTTCTTCCGTACAAAGCGTGTTGAGCGCTTCGAGCAGCGCATTTGCCGACATACGCTCCGGCAGTCCGAGCTTTACGCAAAGCCTTCTGCGCAGCTCCGAGCTGTTGTCCGAGCCGGAAAGCCCGTCATTCACGAGCCTCTGCTTATCTATCCATACCGCGCGCTGTGTGCCGCTGTCGGAGACTCCGGCTTTCTCAAAAGCCGCGCGCAGTATATCCGGGTCTATGCCCTCAACGCCGAGCTTGCCTTCCTTTGAGGGCTTGTCCTTGCGGCGCTCCTTGCCGAAAATGTCCGGTATATAGACATTCACGGCTCTGCCGTTTCCTATGCAGCCCTTGAGGGAATTTCTTATCTGAAATCCCGCGCCGTCGCTGTCGGTAAGTATTATTATACCCGTCGTCTCGGCATATCTTCTTATCAGCGCCTGTTTTGCGCGGTTATTGTATATGCCGAAGCCGTCTGTCGTGATTATAATTCCGTCTATGACGCTCTGCAGCTTTATCTTGTCATATCTGCCCTCTACTATCACGGGCATTTTGAGCTTTATCCTGCCGCTCATTGCTGACGTTTCTCCCTGCATATAAACAGCTTCGTCACGGCTTCCTCGATTATCACGCGCTTGTCCACGGACGAGGATTTGAGCTTTATATCCGTTTCCGACATAAGGCTCACCGTCTCGCGCAGATAGCCTGTCCCGAGACGCGCCGCAGCAGGATATACCTTGTTTGTAAATCCCCACTGTCTGCCGCCGTAATAGCCGAACATCTGCGCGGCGTTCTGCGGGCTCACGCCGTTTACCTTTGCGAGCTTTGCGCAGTACATATCGAGGTATGCGCTTGCAAGAGCCGACATGATATTCACGGGCGAAAGCTGCTGCGCAAAGAGCTCGTCGATTATACGGAACGCGTCCGCACGCTTGCCCGCGTTTATTGCTGCGGCAAGATCGAATACCTCCGCTTCAAGGCGCTTCGGCACAAGGGCGTTGATATTCTCGCGCGTTATTGTACCGCCGTTGCCGGCATAGCTCATCAGCTTTGCGGTCTCGTCGCTCGCGACTGCCATACTGCCGCCGACACGTTCGGTCAGCTCAAGCGCGTCGTCGTAGGACAGCACAATACCGCCTTTTGCCGCCTTTTTCACGCACAGCTCGGCGATCTTCGGCGCTTTCATAAGCTCCGTGGCGCAGACAGTCCCGTTCTTTTCGACAGCCGCGATAAATTTCTTGGTTTTTGCTTTTTTCTCGTCGATCTCGATACCGGTGCAGTAAAAGACAAGTATAGTTGTATCGGGAATATCACTTATGATATCGAGCATACGCTTGTCCGTCTCGGCATCGTTCTTTTCGGAGTCATAGT
The DNA here is from genome assembly GCA_017395555.1 of Ruminiclostridium sp. Taxonomy (GTDB): domain Bacteria; phylum Bacillota; class Clostridia; order Oscillospirales; family Ruminococcaceae; genus Ruminiclostridium_E. Next base: position 17,626 of record JAFPUE010000027.1, read on the forward strand.
CCTTGACGGTGATGACCTTGCGCTCGGCAAAAACGGGCAGAGCCTCGATATAATCGGACAGGAGCGCGGTATCGGGGTTGCCGTCGAGACGCTGGAGATTGAAGTCGAGCGCATCCTCGCCAACAGTCTTTTTGATTATCCTGTCCGTGTACATATTTATCAGGAACGGCTCTTTGCCGTAAAGGAAGTACAACTTATCAATATTGCCCGCTCTTATCGCGGAAGAAAGTTTGTCTTCTGTCAGTTTCAATCACTTCACCAGCCAAAACTCAATATATATCATTCGGGTGCAGCGTCACGCTGCCGCGGTGCAGGGCGCGTAGCCCTGCCGCCGTCCGCGCAGGACACAGCCGAAGGCAACAGGTATAGCAGAGACTATAACAGCTTGCCGCCGAGCTTTTCTATCATCAGGTAACCTACCTTGTACACGTCACCGCAGCCGAAGGTCAGTACAAGATCGCCGCTTTCGGCGTTCTTTACGACATAGTCCGCGACTTCATCGAACGTCGGGAACCACACCGCGCCGTCTATCTTTTCGGCGAGGTCTTTGGAATAGATATTATATGTGTTCTTTTCGCGGCTGCCCATTATCTCGGTGAGCACTACCCTGTCGGCTATTGAAAGCGCGTCTGCGAACTCATTCAGCAGTGTCGCGGTACGCGAGTATGTGAACGGCTGGTGGACTGCCCACACTCGCTTGAAATTCATAGCCTTTGCGGTTTCGAGCAGAGACTTTACCTCCGTCGGGTGGTGAGCGTAATCGTCAACAAACGTGATACCGTTCACTTCGGAGAGCTTCTCGAACCTGCGCACTGCACCGTGGAACTCCGCAAGTCCCTTTACCGCACTCTCGAAGCAGCAGCCGTTTTCGAGTGCCGCGGCTATTGCCGCAACCGCGTTGAGCACGTTATGCTCGCCGGGAACGTGAATCGCCGCTCTGCCGACAAGAGCGCCGGAATGATAAACGTCAAACTCCGTGTTGAAGTCGGATATGTGGTTTATGTTTGCGGGGTAGTAGTCGTTCTTGTCCGAGCGTCCGAACGTAACGAGACGGGCTTTCGTTTCCGCGGCGGATACCGCTTCTACCGTGTTCGCGTCGTCTCCGTTATATACGATGATCTTTGTGGTCATGGAGCAGAATTTCGTGAATGAGCGCTTCATGTTCTCCATGGTCTTGAAGTAGTCGAGATGATCGCAGTCTATATTCAGCACCACAGCCGTGTCGGGAAACAGCTTCAAGAACGTGTCCACGAACTCGCACGCCTCGCAGACCATGGTATCGCTCGTGCCGCAGATACCGCTGCCGCCGATAGCTTTCAGCTTGCCGCCTATGACCGCGGTAAGATCGTTGCCGTCGGCAAGGAATATGTGTGTGAGCATCGAGGTTGTTGTGGTCTTGCCGTGGGTGCCGCAGACGCACACAGCGTTGTCATACATACTCGTCACAAGCCCGAGCAGCACCGAGCGCTCTATCACGGTAACTCCGCTCGCCTTCGCAGCGATAAGCTCCGGGTTGTCAGCCATTATCGCCGCCGTATGGACGATAAGATCCGCGCCCTCGATGTTTTCCGCGCGCTGCCCCATATAGACAGGGATCCCCATATTGCGCACGGCTTTGAGCGTCTCGGTCTCGTTGTTGTCCGAGCCGGTGAGGTAGTAGCCCTGCTTGTGGAGTATCTGCGCGAGCGGGTACATTCCGCTTCCGCCTATCCCGATAAAATGTATGTGCTTTTTGCCTTTGAGAAAATTTTCCATTTCATTCTCCATTAATATTATTGATAATTAATACCGACAGACCATCTATCCGAGTTACTGCACCCGACAAAGAAGAGTTTAGCCCACGGATTCGGAGCGGCGCGTCCGCCGCCTTTCGAGAGCGAAAGGAAGCGAAAGCTATTAGCGGATAAATAAATAATATTTATAAAGATTATTCACAACACGGAAACAGTTATGCCGTGAATTTGAATAAACGAAGATAATCTGCTTAAAATAACGTTGACAAAATCGAAAGGAAGGTCAGTCTTATGAACATAAGCGATATAAGAATACGAAAAGTAATGCAGGACGGACGGCTCAAAGCCGTGGTGTCAATGACCGTGGATAACGCGATAGCCGTTCACGATATCAAGATCGTGCAGGGTGATGAGCGCGTTTTCGTCGCAATGCCGAGCAGGCGTGACGAAGCGGGGATATTCCGCGATATAATCCACCCGATAAGCCCCGAAGCGCGCGGCGAGATAGAAGCGCGCATCATGAGCGCTTATGAAAAATACGTCTCAGCCCAGCAGCCTGAAAGCCTTTAACAGCGCGAGCTGCGTCTTTGCATCCTCGATCTCGTTGTTCATTACCATTTCAACCGCCTTGTCGAACGGTATGGTGAACGCTTCAAGAAATTCGTCCTCGTCGAGCTTCTGCTTATCCTTGTGCAGACCCTTGGCGAGATACATATGTATGACCTCGCTGTCATAAGCCGGCGTCGGGTACAGACAGCCGAGATAGGTGAACTCGTCCGCAGTGCAGCCCGTTTCCTCGTGCAGCTCACGCTTGCCGCATTCGAGGTGGCTCTCGCCCCATTCGAGCTTGCCTGCGGGTATTTCAAGCAGCACCTTTGCGTGCGGATATCTGAACTGCTTAACGAAGTAAACCTCGTTGTTTTCTGTGAGCGCGACAATGCACACACCGCCCGGGTGCCGCACCACATCGCGCTTTGCTTCTTTTCCGTTTTCGAGCAGAGCCGTGTCGCTGTACACGTCGATAACTCTGCCCTTGTATTTGAGCTCGCTGTCAATTGTCTTTTCCGTAAGCTGCATTATCTGTTTTCCTTTCTATTGTCCGCTTTTTCGGTAAAGGGGATACTTCCCTAACCCTGTATAATATAGCATATATTGCTGTAAATACGTTTTTCCGCAGCGAGTGCAAGAAACTCGTCGAGCGTAAGCACACCGCACACATCGTTGCGCTCGTTGTCCTGTATGCGCGCGAGGAATATCAGCGTCTTTGACGGCGACATATTCCGGAGCTGCTTCATTATAAGCCGGAAATCGCCGAAAAGCTCCTCCGAGCGGAAAATCAGCCCGTAATGCCCTTCCGCGGCTTCTCCCGTGCGCCAAAACGGCGGCAGGTCTCCGCTGTCAAAGTCGAAATCGCAGACATAGAACGAGCCGAGCAGATCCGGCGTGCCGTCCTTGACAAGCTCGAACCATTCCCCGCTTATCTTCGAGGCGTATATGTACGTTTCCTCGAATGAACGTCCGAAGCCGCCCGTCCGGACGGCTTTAATGCTGCCGCAGCTCATATTGAACTTGCAGACGGCTCCCGCGGACAGCACCTTTATATCGTATGACAAATTATCCTCCGATCAGTATATGACCGCGCCGTATTTCCCGGCTGTGTTTTTAAGCTCATCGGGATCGATAAGGCTTGTGCCGTCGATAAGCGCACGCCCCTGATACAGCATGACCGCGAGCTTCATTGCGATCTCGTCGTCGCCGCTGAACATCACCGGCAGTGTCGCCATGTGTGCGTTGTCGGCGAAATCGAGCGCGTCGTCCGGCGAATTTATCTGTATCTTGAGCACATCATATCCGCCCGCCTCGCACACGGCTATGAGGTCTTCGCCCATGCCAGCGTTACATTCTATCGGTTCGGATATCTCTGTCGTGTCGTGTTCGAGGAAGAACGCGGAGCGCTCTCCGGCGAGCATGACCGAATCTATGTAGTCTATCTCCGGCGGAGCATAGCCCTCTGTTGATATGATATTCTGAAATCTCGCGGCGCACTCGTCCGTAAGACCGATAAATACGTCCGTACCCGCTTTGAGGAGCTCCTTCAGCTCGTCGTCGGTGAGCGTACCTCCCACAGGACGCACGGCTATCGGTATCTGCGAACAGGGCTTTATGCGGTGTACGCCGTCAATTAGCGTCCGGGTATCGTCCGATGATATGCCGAAACAGATAGCTCCGAGACTCTGTGCTACTATGAGAGCAGCGTCGGCGGGCATTTCATTCTCCGTAAGCAGTTCTCCGTCAACATTCAGCATAACATATATCGGACTTCCGATCTTTCTGCATTCAAGTATCGCGGCGCGGAGGTCGGACATCAGTGAGATGCCGTCAAGCATTATCGCAGCCGCGTTTACCGCGCCGGTTTCCTTTATTCTGGTTTTGTATATCTCCTTCAGCACGGTGAACGACGTCTCCCCGTAGGGTATCGTCATTTCCCCGCTGGGACCTATCACGGTGAATACATCGTTCTTTATTGATATCGGGCGTAAACAGTCGTCGGTCATTTCTTTTCCTTTCGTTCGGCTTTATAACAAATAAATCAATTTTCCATTCTGTAATAAGACCTTCAAAATCCCGTTTTGCGGGACACGCTCACATTTTCTCAGGCGCTTCGACTTTGAGCATATCGAGCAGGTTCTTTATTACCGTCTTTACAGCGGAGCAGAGAGCGAGACGCGACATTACGACATCGTCGGCTTCTCCCTTTATCTTGCAGGAGTCGTAGAACTTGTGGAAGAGCTGTGCGAGCTCGTAAACATAGCGTGTTATGCGGGAGGGGTTGTAGCTTGCTGCGGCTTCGTTCACCGTGTCGGGCAGCGCTGCGATCTGTCTGATAACGGCGAGCTCGGCTTCCTCGGTGTATCTGAGCTCCGAGGCCTGCACCTTGTCTGTCGTTATGCCTTCCTCCGCGAACTTTTCGAGCAGGCGGCATATTCTCGCGTGCGCGTACTGCACATAGAACACGGGGTTCTTGGAGCTCTCCTCTATCGCGAGATCGAGATCAAATTCGAGGTGAGTGTCGGGATCACGGAGATTGAAGAAAAATCTTGCCGCGTCCATGGGTATCTCATCAAGCAGCGTGGCGAGAGTTATCGCCTTTCCGGAGCGCTTCGAGAGCTTTACCGTCTCGCCGCCGCGCACAAGCCTTACCATCTGCATTATCACGATATCGAGCTTATCCGCGTCAACGCCGAGCGCCGTGAGCGCAGCCTTCATTCTCGCGATATATCCGTGGTGGTCTGCGCCGAGAATGTCTATTGCCTTGTCAAAGCCGCGTGTAACGAGCTTATTGTAATGATATGCGATATCGGGAACGAAATATGTCGGAACGCCGTTCGCACGGACAAGCACTCTGTCCTGATCGTCGCCGAAGTCGGACGCCTTGAACCATACCGCGCCTTCCTTCTCGTAGGTAACGCCCTTCTCCTTGAGCATCTCGACTATCTCTTTTACCTTGCCGCTCTCGTGCAGCGAGCTTTCCTTGAACCATGTATCGTACTTGATCCTGTATTTGAGCAGATCGTCTTCAAGTCCCTTTATATTTATCGGCAGCGCGTATTCGACAAGCGCCTTTCTGCGCTCCTCCTCGGATACGCTCATGTACTTGTCGCCGTACTTGTCGGCAAATGCCTTCGCGTGGTCTATGATGTCCTGTCCGTGGTAGCTGTCCTCCGGCATTTCCTCGGTGCTGCCGAATATCTGCTTGTAGCGGATATCGAGGCTCAGTCCGAACTTGTTGACCTGATTGCCCGCATCGTTGATGTAGAACTCGCGCTCAACGTAATACCCGGTGTATTCAAGCAGCGAGGAAAGGCAGTCGCCTATCGCACCGCCGCGTGCGTTTCCGATGTGCATGGGTCCCGTGGGGTTCGCGGAAACAAATTCCACAAGCACGCGCTTCCCGCCGCCGAGCTGTGTTCTGCCGTAATCTCCGCCCTGCTCTATCGCGGCGGTGACCGTCTCGCCGAACCACAGCGGTTTCAGGAAGAAATTGATAAATCCGGGACCTGCAACCTCTACCCTGTCAAATACTGTCCCGTCAAGTATCGCGGCTTCTGCGATAAGTCCCGCCGTCTCGCGCGGATTTTTTCTGAATGTCTTTGCGGACACGAGCGCGGCGTTGCAGGAGAAGTCGCCGTGGGAGCTGTCGGCGGGCTGCTCCACCGTAAACGGCGGCAGCGGCTCGGCGGGGAGCTTCCCGTCAGCGGTGAGCTGACCGAGCGCTTTCATCACGATCTCTTTAACTTCGTTCTTTGCGTTTTCGTTCATGTTGATATTCATAGCTTTATTTCCTTTATATTTTATTTTACTTTACTGAAATAATCAACCGGAGCGTAATCGTCAGTGAATATTACGCTGTCGGAAAGATCCGTAATTTCCGAATCAAAACCGTAGTCCTTATCCGAAGCAATGACGAGCCAGTTTCCGGAAGCAATGTCAATTGCCCATACATATTTGAAAACGGCCATCAAAGTCTTTATTTCCGATTTAAGGAACTTGTCGGAGGTTTCGCTCAAAACATTTGATGCATAGACACCGTCGGGAGCGAGGCTGTTCTTGATTATTACCGCGGCTTCACGGGTAGAGAGTGACCTTGCGGGGATATCTCCCGTAAATGCGTCATTGAGTATCACATCGTATGTCCTGCCCGACTCCGCCAGAAACAGTCTTCCGTCATCATTATAAAGCCTGAGCCTGTCAGTGCCGTATTCATCTATGAAATCCTGAAGATAGAAATACTTTTTTGCCGCTTCGGTGATACCCTCGTCTATCTCCACAACATCCATGGTCTTATCGGGGAAATGACTTATGAGATACCTCGGATAGCTGTATCCCGCACCGCCTATCATACAGTAGGAATACGCGTTATCCTTCTTTTCAAGCACCATGTCGTACGCTTTTGTATAAGCGAACACAAGCTCATCTCTCTTCGACTCATCCTTATAGCAGGCGGACGAAAAGCCTCCGGAAATATTGAACATACGTATCGGCTCGCCATACATCCTGTCGTCGTATATACGCACATAGCTTTCATTGGTGTCAACTACGATTATATCTCCCTTGTCCGAGTTTATTCTGATAAGCTCAAACATTCCCGGGATCGAGACAGCAACCACGATCGCATTGACAACGGCGATAAAAGCAATAACGCTCTTTTTCTTTTCCGTTACCAGATACGCACAGCTTATGAGCGAAAGGCTGCCGGCTATGGCAAACAGCAGCGTGCTGCACCCAAAGGCGGGTATTAGCACCAGACCGCCTATCAGCGTACCGAAAAGTCCTCCGGCAGTTATCACCGCATATATTATACCTGACTTGATACCGATATTATCGCTGTCCCTGAGCTGCGCCTTGTTTATTACAGGGCTCAGCATACCTATGCTCGTACATGGTATCATAAGCAGCATGACCACCGCTATCGCGGCATTATGCTCTGTTTCGGAATATATAGTACCATATGAGCCGAAAACAAGAGAGTTGATAACTGCAATTATAAGCGTTGATACACCGGACAGCAGCAACAGAAATACTTTCAGACGGTCAAGATCATATTTATCCGAAAAAACACCTCCCAGATAATTTCCGGCTCCGTTGGCAAACAGCATCATACTGATTATTACGGTCCATACAATGTTGGATGAGCCGAATACCGGCGAAAGTATCCTCGCCGCGATAAGTTCCATGACCATTGATATCGCATTTGTAAAAAACAGCAGAAGAAACAGCTCATATTTTCGTATATTCTTCCGTAATCCGCTCATCTTTTCCTTACCGCCGTTCTCTTATTATTGTTTAAATTCATACCTTATTATCCTTTTTTTCTTTAACATTTTCAAATCCCGTCCGCAGGACGGCACCACAATTATTCAATATTCACTTCACTGCTCCTCACCCGAGGGGGTGACGAGTATTTCCATTTCGTTCTCGGAGACGAAATCCGAATTGATGTCTATGCTGTACTTGAACCACAGCCGTCCGCCCGCTTCACAGAGCGTGTTCTGTATATCATAGGTGTTTATCCCCATGGTGAAGTCACCGAACGGCGTTCCGTAAATGCAGTGATGCTTGACGTTCTTTTCAATGCACAGCGCGGAAGCGGCGGGACCCGTTCTCTCGACGGTTATGCTGCCACCGTTTACGGTCACGCTCACGCGGCAGTTCTCGTATCCGATCCCTTCCGTCTCCTCGTAGCCTATCACGGCTCCGTGCTTGGTCAGATCGTATTCGCCGACGGTGAAGAACTCTATCTTTTCTTCGTCGTCATCGCTTTTTACTATGCTTGTTATATTCAGATCAACAGGTATCATAAATGAGGGTTTTCCTTTCCGGGGGGTCATGCGTCAACATCTATCGCGAGACCAATGAGCTTATCCACAGCCTCGGGGTAGCTGTACCCGCTCTCGCGCATAAGCATGAGCAGCGAGCTTTCCGGAGTAAATCCGGGTATCGGGGTTATGCGGCGGAGCAGGATGCGTCCCTCGTCCGCAAGTCTGAACGACATTTTTGCACAGCCCTTGAAGCTCAGGCAGCGGAACACCTTCTTCGCAGTGCCGATTATCTCATTGCGCTGCTCGTCGGTGAGCTCCGGGTCCGCCTTGAACTCGGCGGTATATGCCGCGGCGGAGTTTATGCCGTGATTTTTCGCGATCTCTCCGAGAACCGTCGTCTCGACTTCATACGAGCTGCCCATTACCGCGATCTCTATCGTTCTGCCGCTGAGGTCTTCCTCGACAATAGCGGTGTGGTGGTGCGAGAACGCGATCTTTGCCGCGGCCTTCATTTCCTCCGCGTTATTGACCTGATTCGCGCCGATAGAGGACGAACAGCTTGATGCCGAAACGTAAAGCGGGTATTTGAGTTTCTTCTCGATCTCGGCTATACGCTCGTTTATTATGTTCATATCGCTGCGTTCAAGGATAGCATAATTCGGCACGCCTATACCGAAGGACTGGAGTATCAGGTGCGTCATTATCTTGTCCATACAGAACACGGCGGTCTCCGGGCTGCAATCCACATACGGTATTTTTGACAGCTTCAGCAACGCCTGTATCCTTCCGCCCTCACCGTACTTACCGTGGAGCACCGACATTACCACATCAACGCGCTTGAAGGCTGTCGAGCCGTCGGACATTATCGTGATTATGCCGCCATGGAGCGGATCGGGGCTGATTATCGCGGAGCAGCAGTCTCCGGACATCTCCCATGTCCCGTTCTTTACCTCCTCAAAACTGCCGGGGAAATAAAGCCACCTGCCCGCTTTCGTAATACCGATAGGAGTTATGTCATACTTTTCTGTCGAGAGGCCGTTCAGCAGTGAGTATGCCGACACAAGCGAGACCTTGTGATCCTTTGTTGCGCCGCCGAATAAAACGGCTATCCTGATTTTTGCCATGATGCCTGTCCTTTCAGAAATACATTATTATATTATTATAACACATTCAGACGAGTTTTTCAATACTTAACTATAATATAATTGAGATTTATTATTTTAACGTTTCATATCCCGCATACGGCAGGGTATGAAACAACACAGATCTTTTCAAAACTATGTATAAAATTTATCCGTTTTCCCCCTTTACAAGGAGAAAGGCAGATGATATAATTACTGTAAAGGAAGTGAAGCTATGTGGCTTTTCGGTAAAAAAGAGGAAGATGACGAGCCGGATATATACGACGAGGACGAGATCGACGAGCTGTTGATAGACAGCGCGCTTTATTTCGACACGCCCGAGCTGCGAGATATGAGCTTAACCATATATCCGAAGGATATTTACCGGCTCGACACGGACGCACTGCTCGAAAGCATAGAACAGCTCCCTTACGAGTTCAGGTGCTATCTCGATACGCGGCGCGCATTCTCGAACGCGCTGGTAAGCTGTCGGGAACAGATATCCGACTATGTAAGCTACGAGGGCGGCAGAAGTGCGGAGTACAGCAGATCGTTCGAGTATGACGACAAGCCGGTAAGCATAACGTTCACGCTCAGCAGAGACAGCGACAACTCTCCGTTTGCATTTACTGTTGACATTAAAACCGAATAAAACAAAGCAGAAAGGAACAACCAATGATAAGAATTTCACCCATGTTCAGCGACGGTATGGTGCTGCAAAGAGGAAAGAATATTAGCGTTTTCGGCACGGCGGACGACGGCTGCCGCGTTACGGTGACTCTCGGCGGAGATACCGCCGTAGCAACGGCAAGAGACGGCAGGTGGACTGCCGTTCTCCCCGCGCGAAAAGCGGAGAACGGACTTGACATGACCGTGACCGCGGACGGCTTTTCGCGGACGTTCACGGATATCGCCGTGGGCGAGGTGTGGCTTGCGGGCGGGCAGTCCAATATGGAGTACGAGCTTCAGAACTGCACCACAGGCAAGGAGCACCTCGAAAACGACACGGGCGTGAATGTCCGCTTCTACTACACGCAGAAGATTAACAGCCTTGAACCGGACTACGAGGAAAAGATAACAAACAACGGCTGGCAGAAATTCGACAGCGAGACCGCAAAGTGCTGGTCAGCGGTGGGGTATATCTTCGCGAAAAAGCTGTCAGAAAAGCTCGGCTGCACAGTCGGCGTTATCGGCTGCAACTGGGGCGGCACGAAAGCCTGCCACTGGATGAGCGCCGAAAGCCTTGAAAAAGACACGGATATGCGCTTCGACTACGACAAATACCTCGCGGCTATCGAAGGTAAGAGCGACGAGGAGCTGACAAAGGAATACCGCGAATACGAGGAATACCACAACGCGTGGAACCTGCGCAGCGCGGATTACTACAACAATACTCCGGACGCAACATGGGACGGCTGCATAAAGGCGTGCGGCGAGTGCAGATATCCCGGCCCCCCCGTGCCGCTCAACCCGTTCTGCCCGACTGCGCTTTACCGCAGCATGATAAAGGTGGTCTGCCCGTACACGATCTCGGGATTTCTGTACTATCAGGGCGAGAGCGACGACGACAACCCACAGAATTACTACAAGCTCCTGCGCGGGCTGATAGACCTCTGGCGCACGGATTGGGGCGATCCTTCGCTTCCTTTCCTTATCGTGCAGCTCCCGATGCATCTTTACAAAGGCGATACGGACAGAAAGAACTGGTGCCTTATCCGTGAAGCGCAGGACAAGGTGTACCGCACAGTGAAGAACACGGGACTCGCGGTAGCCATAGACTGCGGAGAATTCAACGAGATACACCCGCATGACAAGGAAGTTGTCGCGCAGCGCCTTTATGAGCAGGCGCTCCCACTCGTTTACGGCGGAGAACCGAACCCGCCGCTTCTTTACACATCAGCTATCCGCAAAAACAACGCCATAGAGATAACCACCAACACCCGCGGAACTCTGGAAGTACGCGGTGAAAAGTCGGGCTTTGAGATCGCGGGCGCGGACGGCGTATTCAAGCCCGCCGATTTTGAGATCACCGGCAGCCGGATCAGCGTATTCAGCCCCGATGTTCCCGAGCCGGAGTATGTCCGCTACCTCTGGACAAACTACACCGACATAATACCGATATACGCAAAGGACAGCGGCGTACCGCTTGCCCCGTTCAGAGCATAAAGCGAGACCAGATACCGAAAGACAAAAGGAAATACCGTTATTTGTTCCTGTAAATAAATGGCGGTATTTTTTTCTTTAAATAAACCGTTCGGCGCTGAAAAGAATAATATTGTCCGGCAGATGTTTTTGCCGGAATCCGATCAGCTGTTGTACGAACGGAGGAACATTATGAAGAAGAAAATAACGGCAATTGTCGCCGCGGCATATATCGCTTCGCTTATGACATTCGGCGCTTATGCGCAGGCTCCCGCCGATAATATCGCGGAAGGCGCGGGCGATACCGTCGAAAATATCGGCGAAGGTGCCGGTGAAGTGCTTGACGGTATAGGAGACGGCATCTCCGATGTTGCGGACGGTATAGGCGACGCTGCGGGAGATGTGCTCGACGGAGCGGGTAATGCGGTAGAGGATATAACCGGCGGTGACCCCGGTGACGAGATAGTCCCGGAAGACATCGACGAACCGGACCTCGAAGAAGAAGAGCTTACCGAGATCTCGGATGACGAGGACGTTGAAGATACGGAAGAGACCGAGGACGAACCCGAGGACGAGGACGAAGACGGAGCAATCTATGAAGCCGAGATCAATACCGGCAACAGAAACGACAGGAACCCTGCAACGGGCGGTCTGCCCTTTATGACAGCGGGACTTGTTTCCGTAGCTGCCGCCGGTGTGGCATACCTCACCAAAAAGCGTAATCTCGAAAACGGCACGACGCGGTAAAGAAGGTTTCCAAAGGCGCACAGGACGCGCGCACAAAGAGAAACCTTCCGGACAGACAGGGACAATAACAAATTATAAAGGCTCTCGCGTGACCGTACGGCTGCGTGAGAGTTTTTATTTTGCACCAAAAGAAAAGCATGCTGCACCACTTGAAAATTATCCGGAAATATGGTAAACTGTATGTGCTGCCGCAGGACGGCACGGAAAGGAACTGTCATGGGAAAAAGAATTGGGCTTATTGACGAGATACGCGGTTTCACATATATCGCGATGATAATATACCACGCCTACTACGATATCGTGTTCGTTTACGGGCACGCGCTTCCCGATATCGTGAACACGGTCATGCGGTTTATTCAGCCGCTTATTGCCGGAACCTTCATAGTTATCGCCGGCATTTCCTCGAATTTCTCATCGAACAACTTCAAGCGCGGAACGCTGTATTTCTTCTGCGGTATGCTGCTAACGTTCGCGACTGCCGTAGCGATGCCGTCCGAGCTGATAGTCTTCGGAATACTGCATTTTATGGGATTTGCGGCTATGATCTATGGCTTTATCGGCAAGTTCACCGAGAGGATCCCGAGCATTATCGGAATCGTGCTGTTCTCGCTGCTTTTTGCCGCGACACTTAACGTACCTCTCGGGTATATCGGCATCAACGGACTTTTCTCTGCTCCGCTCCCGTCCTTCCTTTACGGGCATTACTGGCTGTTCCCGCTCGGCTTCACGTCCTCTGCGTTTTACAGCAGCGATTACTTCCCGCTGATACCGAATCTGTTTCTGTTCCTTGCGGGAGCCTCACTCGGTGTGTATCTGAAATCCGGGCGCGCGCCGAAAGGCATATATCCGAACCGTTTCAAGGCTATGTCGTTCATAGGGCGGCACGGGATATGGATATATCTCCTGCACCAGCCGGTGATAATACTTGTCCTCGACATCATCTTCAAGCTGACCGGACAAGGAACAGTTTTCCTGTAAATCGGGTCAGAATACCCACGAAAACAGCATTTACTTTTCATTCAGCAAAACTCCGGCTCCGCCGCGAATCGGCGGAGCAGAGACTTCTCCGTGTATTCCTCCCGCCCGACTGCTCTGAGGGCACCAATCGACACTTTCCGATAGAAGAATGTCACCGGTGACTCGAAGAGAGGCGGGCGGGAGCGGCGTTCTTTGGTTACTTTCTGCCGCTGTAGGCAGAAAGTAACTCGCACCGCCGGCAGAGAGCGGCAAAAGGAAGCATAACCATTCGCGGGCGAAATGAAACAAAAAGTAAATTTTGCAGCCGTGTCAAATTCCTCTTAAGCTATTGACATTTTATGAAAATGTGATATAATTATTTATGTAAGCCAAAAATAATTTGGCGGAAATCACAACGAAATAAACAAAACGGAGGAAACGATCATGGCTAACAGGATAATACTCAATACCGTATCTTACCACGGAAAGGGCGCTATTGCCGAAATACCGGGCATTGCGAAAGCAAAGGGCTTCAAGCACATCTTTGTATGCTCCGATCCGGATCTCATCAAGTTCGGAGTTACCGCAAAGGTAACAGACCTGCTCGACAAGGCTTCGCTCCCCTATACCGTATATTCCGACATCAAGCCCAATCCCACTATCGAGAACGTGACGGGCGGCGTTGAAGCGTTCAAGAAGTGCGGCGCGGATTCAATGATCGCGATAGGCGGCGGCTCGTCTATGGATACCGCAAAGGCTATCGGAATCATCATCACGAATCCCGAATTTGCAGATGTCCGTTCGCTTGAGGGCGTTGCTCCCACAAAGAACCACGCCGTTCCGACTGTCGCAGTTCCGACAACCGCAGGAACAGCAGCGGAAGTAACCATAAACTACGTTATAACCGACGCTGAAAAGGAGCGCAAGTTTGTCTGCGTTGACGAGCACGATATCCCCGATGTTGCGATAGTTGATCCCGAAATGATGTACACCATGCCCAAGAGCCTTACCGCGGCAACCGGTATGGATGCGCTCACACACGCTATCGAGGGCTACACCACAAAGGCTGCGTGGGAAATGACGGATATGTTCCACCTCGAAGCTATCAGGCTCATATCGAAGAACCTTCGCGGCGCAGTCGATAATATCCCCGAAAACAGGGAGGGCATGGCTCTCGCACAGTACATCGCGGGTATGGGATTCTCTAATGTCGGTCTCGGCATAGCTCACTCCATCGCTCACACCCTCGGTGCGCACTACGACACACCGCACGGCGTTGCCTGCGCGATGATGCTCCCGATCGTCATGGAGTACAATCAGGACTTCACGGGCGAGAGATACAGGGAGATCGCACGCGCTATGGGCGTTGAGGGCGTTGACGCCATGTCGCAGGCGGAATACCGCAAGGCGGCTATCGACGCGGTAAAGAAGCTCTCCGCCGATGTGGGTATCCCCGCAAAGAACGACAAGATCAAGGAAGAAGACCTTGACAGGCTCGCAGAGGACGCTTACGCGGATGCCTGCCGCCCCGGCAACCCGAGAGACACAAGCGTTGAAGAACTCAAGGAGCTTTACAGAAAGATCATGTGATAAGGCTCCGCCCTCCATTGAATAGCAGATAAATATTATTGCTTCCCTATCCGCCGGTAACGGGTAGGGAAGCAAATTTTATTGTTGTCTGTTTTTTAGGGTATAAAAATGCACAAAAGCTGTATGCAATGCACTGAAAGCGCCGATTTTGTATTGACAGAACACAGTTTTTTTTGTATAATAATATAATGGTTTATTATGTGCAGAACTGACCCCACAGGACCCAACGGAGGTACAAAATGGCAAACTGGATAATCGTTGTTGACGACGATACCGCGAACCTTCAGATCGCGGGACATATACTGAGCAAGAACAAGATGCGCGTAACGGCTCTGCGCTCCGGAAGAGCGCTGCTCGACTATCTTTCCAAGATCGAGGAAACGCCCGATCTTATCCTGCTCGACATAAAAATGCCGGGAATGGACGGCTTTGAAACGCTCGAAAAACTGAGAGTATGGGAAGAATCGGGCAGCAGAGAGGAAATACCCGTTATTTTCCTGACCGCCGATGAGGAAGCCGATACAGAGACGCACGGCTTCGAGGTTGGTGTTTCCGATTACATCAGAAAACCGTTTGACCCGGATGTGCTGCTGCGCCGTATCGGCAATATCGTCTCCAAGCAGGAGAAGATGCTCACACTTAAAGCGGAGGCAACCACCGACAAGCTCACGGGATTTCTGAACAAGGCGGCAGCGGGAACGGAGTTCTCAAAGCTGTGCTCGACGAGCGCAGGCTGCCTTATGATGATAGACCTCGACTCCTTCAAGCTCGTCAACGACATATACGGTCACGACATGGGTGACCGTGTGCTTATCAGCTTTGCGAGGATAATCGCGTCCGCCGTTCCCGAGGGCAGCAGATGCGGCCGTCTCGGAGGCGACGAATTCGCGGCATTCTGCACCGGTATGCACATCGAGAAGGAGGTAGAAGCGCTCGCCGCGTACCTCAATACAGAGATGATGAAGGACGCGAAGGAGCTCATGGGCGAGGATATGGATATACCGCTCGGCGCTTCGGTGGGAGCGGTGTTTGTACCGGAGCACGGCAACGACTACGACTCGCTGATATCCCTTGCCGACAAGGCTCTTTACAGCGTAAAGCAGAACGGCAAGCACGGCTATGCGCTGTACAGTGCGGACGCGTTCACAGACGATGACGATGACCAGTCCGACAGCGACATACACACCGTCTCTACGATACTCGGCGAACGCTCGATACCGAATGTCGCGCTGCAGCTCGACAAGGACGCTTTCGCCTACGTTTACCGCTATATAATGAGATACATCGTCCGCAACCGCAGGAACGCCTGCAAGGTGATGTTCACGCTCACGGACGAGAGCGGCGAGAACAAGGATCTCTGCGACGAGTTCGGCGAGCACATCAGAGCGTCGCTGCGCAAATCAGACATATTCATGCGCAGCAGAGTCAACCGCTATTTCGCTCTGCTCACCGATATACGCGAGGATTCGGTCATAAAGGTCACTGACAACATTCTCAACGGCTGGAAAAAAACACACGGCGACAAGATAAGCATAACCGTCGAGACAGAGTTCGTCGCCAATTCCGCCGAGCATACCCCGATCACGGCAGCAAGACGCATAGTTATAGTTGACGACGATATCGCAAACCTGCAGGTAGCGGGCCGCATTTTAAGCAAGGACGGATATTATGTCACCGCCCTCAAATCGGGTCAGGCTCTTATCAATCATCTTGAAGACCACCTGCCGGATCTTATCCTGCTCGATGTAAATATGCCGGGAATGGACGGCTTCGAGACTATGAAAAAGCTCAAGACCATGGAGCGGGACATTGCCGAGATACCGGTTATATTCCTGACCGCGGAGGAGGGTGCCGGTGCGGAAAGCAAGGGACTTTCCCTCGGAGCCATGGATTTCATCAAAAAGCCTTTCGTGCCGGAGGTACTGCTCCTTCGCGTGCGTATAATCATAGAGCTTATCCTGCTCCAGCGCTCGCTCAGTGACGAAGTCGAAAGAAAAACTCGCGAGAACCGTGATCTGTTCTTACACGTCGTTGAAGCTCTCGCGGACGCGATAGACGCGAAAGATACATACACGAACGGTCATTCCGGCAGAGTAGCCGAATACTCGAAGGAGATAGCGAAGCGCGCCGGATACACCGCACTGAAGCAGAACGACATCTATATGATGGGGCTGCTGCACGACGTAGGTAAGATAGGCGTACCGGACGCTGTCATAAACAAGCCCGCAAGACTGACCGACGACGAGTTTGAGCTGATAAAGAACCACCCCGTTCTCGGCGCGCGTATCCTGAAAAAGATAAAGGAGATGCCCAAGCTCGCAGTCGGCGCAAGGTGGCATCACGAAAGATACGGCGGAGGCGGCTACCCGGACGGCCTCAAAGGCGATGACATACCCGAGGAAGCGCGGATAATCGCAGTCGCGGACGCTTACGACGCCATGACGAGCAGAAGAAGCTACCGCGAGGTGCTGACACAGGAGCACGTCCGCTCGGAGATCGTGAACGGCAAGGGAACGCAGTTCGATCCGAGGTTTGCGGACATAATGCTCACTATGATAGACGAAGATACCGAATACAATATGAGGGAAAAATAAATGAAGCCTAATACCCAGAAAAACGAGCTGTTTCAGGCATCACATCTGACGATACTTGTCAGCTATACAATATTTTCCTGCATACTTATAGGAGAAGCCCTTCTGCTCGGATGGGAGATGTGGGCTCTCATCCTGATTGGTGCCGCCGTAGTGCTGAGCTGGGCGCTGCATATCCGGCAGACGCTCTCGGACAATTCGAGGCTCTGGATATACTCGGTGCTCGTTATGGTCACATTCTTCTTCTACGGCATACACCAGACCAGCACCTTTGATATCGCGGCGGTAATGTCCGCGGTGATACTGCTTTACACCATGACGGCGAACAAGTCGCTCGTTACGCTGTGTCAGATCACATACGTCATAACGATGGGATATGACGTTATTGTGATGATACGGGAGGGTACGGAGTTCGACGTACTGACGGTATCTCGCATTATCCTGCACTTTGCTATGATAATCATGGCGGGAAAGATAGCTAGAACAGTAATAGAAAAGTGGCTAAGCGTTCTCGGAAGCACACATAACGAGATCGAGCAGCTGACCGATGCCACCGAAAGACTCAACGACTTTCTCGCGAACGTATCGCACGAGATACGCACGCCTATAAACGCGGTCATAGGTCTTTCCCGCATCTGCGCCGACAAGGAGAAGGACAGCGAGATACACGAGGATCTGGTATCCGTATATACCGCCGGACGGCGTGTTGCGGATCAGATAAGCGATATCCTCGACTATTCCGAGATAGACCGCGGTATGCTCGCAAGAAACGACGAGGACTATATGCTCGCGTCGGTGCTCAATGACCTTGTCAGTGAGATAAGACCCGGCAAGCCGGAGCATATCGAGCTCGTGATAGACGTTGATCCGGCTATACCTTCGATAATGAATACCGATGTGGTAAAGCTGAAAAAGATAATGCGTCACCTTATCATGAACGGTCTGAAATATACCCGCGAGGGCGGAGTATATGTACGCATTTTTGCCGTAAGGAAGGACTACGGCGTGAACCTATGCATCGAAGTCACCGATACCGGTATAGGAATGTCACAGGAGGAAACGGAACGTATTTTCGAGCAGTTCTATCAGGCAAATTCCGGAAGAACAAGATCGAGCAGCGGTCTCGGACTCGGTATGGCGATAGTTCAGGGCTTTGTCGCGTCCCTCGGCGGTTTTGTGCGCATTGAGAGCGAGCCCGGCAAGGGTACTTCCGTTCATGTCAGCATACCGCAGAAGGTAGTTGACGACAACAGCTGTATGTCGATAGTGGACAGAAGCAAGCTGTGTCTCGGTGCGTTCCTGCATTTCGAGAAATTCCCGAGACCGGAGGTTCGCGAATACTACAATATTATGGTGCGCAACATCGTCGGCGGACTTGGCGTGACCATGCACAGAGTGGATAATGTCGTCAACCTTGACAAGCTGCTGCGTACCGTAAGGCTCACACACCTGTTCGTAGGCGAGGACGAATACGAGGAAAATTCCGATCTCATGGAAAGCCTTGCTAAAAGAATGACGGTAGCCGTTGTCGCCAACGGCAGCTTCAGGCTGCCCGTCGGCTCAAAGGTGCGTATTCTGGAGAAGCCGTTCTACTGCTTCCCCGTTGCCGCTATACTCAACGAGGACGACAGTCTCGATTCCCTTGAACCCGGCAAGATGCGCTGTGACTATGTAAACGCGCTCGTTGTCGATGACGAGCGCATGAACCTTATCGTCGCGAAGAGCATCTTCGGACGTTACGGTATGAACGTATTTACGGCCGAATCCGGTCAGCAGTCGATAGATATGTGCAGAGAGAACACCTATGATATCGTGTTCATGGATCACATGATGCCCGGAATGGACGGCGTGGAGGCAATGAAGAGAATACGCGCCGACGCTCACCGCGCAGGGCGTGACCTGCCGATAGTAGCGCTCACCGCCAACGCCGTAAGTACGGCAAAGGAGATGTTCCTGTCGGAGGGCTTCGACGGCTTCGTAAGCAAGCCCATTGACCTTGTGGAGCTTGAGCGTGTGCTGAAAAAGGTGCTCCCCACCGGGAAGGTGACTTATGTTATCCCGGAGGAGGCAGTCAAGGAAGCCGAAGCAAAGCCCGAAGCCGGACACAAGGAGGAGGCCGCTCCCGCAGAAACTGCCGCGGCAGAGCCGGAAGTGCAGGCTGCAGCGGAGGACAGCAGCGATGACCCGTACACCGTGCTTGAAAAGGCGGGCGTTGATATAGACATGGGTCTCAAATACTGTATGAACGACAGCGATTTTTACAGGACGCTGCTGATACAGTTCGCGAACGAATCGGACGAAAAACGCGCCGCAATGGATAAACACTTTGAAAACGAAGACCTTCCGAACTACACCATAATCGTACACGCGCTGAAAAGCACGTCGAAGATGATAGGCTGCATGAGCCTTTCGGACAGCGCAAAGGCGCTCGAAATGGCGGCAAAGGGCGGCGACAGCGAATATATAAAGGCGCATAACGCCGAGGTAAAAGAGAGCTATAAGGCGCTCACGGATCTCATAAAGTCGGTTTATGACATCTCTGCCGCGGAAGACTCCGATGATGACGACGATGATGAAACGTTTGAATTTGAGCCGGACGATGAAGCAGAGGAAGATGTGATCGAATTTGAACCTTTCGATGAGGGAGGTACGGAATGAGACTGAAAAAGATCAAGGATTTCCTTATAAACAATGAGATCAGTATGCATGAGCGGCTTTTCGTGCTCATCATGTCGGTAACTATCATTTCATGGGTCCTTACACTCATTGAAATAATGGTATTCGGCGGTACGCTGAGCGATATAGTGCTCCTGATCATCGGAACGATATTGTTCGCTGCCGTTGTTATCCTGTCCGTGAAATTAGACCGGATAAAAGTCGGGGCGATGATAATATCCGCGGGAATGGTGTTTCTTTATCTGCCGTGTACCTTCTTCTTCGGAGGCGGTATATACGGCGACGCGCCGCTGTGGTTCCTGTTCAGCGTCGTGCTGATAAACATAAGCCTTTCCGGAAGAGCCAAGTTCGTATTCATCACGCTCGACGCGCTTGTTGCCGCAGGCTGCTGGGTGGTCTCATACTATATTCCGGAGCTTATCGTCCAGAACACCCCGCTCATGTCACACTCATTCTCATTCGCGGCGCTGATACTCATAAGCATCTGCATAACGATAATGGTAAGCGTGCAGAACATTATGTACACGCATGAAGTGAATATCTCGCAGGAACAGAAAAAGGAGATCGAGAACCTCAATATCTCGCAGAACAGGTTTTTCTCCAACATGAGCCACGAGATACGCACGCCGATAAACACTATAATCGGTCTTAACGAGATGATACTGCGCGAGAATATCTCCGACGAGGTAGCCGAGGACGCAGCGAACATCAACTCCGCAAGCAAGATGCTCCTGCATCTCATAAACGACATACTCGATATGTCCAAGCTCGAATCCGGACAGATGCAGCTTTCCCCGGAGGTGTACCACCCCGGCGATATGCTGTCGGAGCTTGTCGGAATGCTGTGGATAAGGGCGAAGCAGAAAAACCTCGAATTCCGCGTAAATGTCGCGCCGGATATCCCCTATGAGCTCATCGCGGACGAGGTGCGCATAAAGCAGATACTCATAAACGTGCTGAACAATGCGATCAAGTACACCAAGGAAGGCTCTGTCTCCCTGTCTATGCAGTGCGGAGCGAGAGACGGCAATATCATAAGCATCATCTATACCGTTACCGATACAGGTATCGGCATAAAGAAGGAGGATATCCCGTACCTGTTCACTGCGTTCAAGCGTGCGGACGAGACGTACAACCGCCATATCGAGGGAACGGGTCTCGGTCTTTCAATAGTGAAGCAGCTCGTCGATCTCATGGGCGGCACCGTCACCGTCAACAGCGTATATATGAAAGGCACGACGTTCATTATCGAGATCCCGCAGAAAACCACCGGCGAACAGCGTATAGGCGAGCTTGACATCGAGAGACGTCACGATATAAGCAGAAGGATCGAGTATTCGCGCAAATTCGAGGCTCCCGACGCGAAAGTCCTCGTCGTAGACGACAACGAGTCGAATCTGCTCGTCCTGAAGAAGCTGCTCCGCGACACGAAGGTGCAGGTGGATACGGCATTGAGCGGAGCGGAAGCACTCAAAAAGACGCTCAACAACGAATACCACGTTATATTCATGGATCACCTCATGCCGGAAATGGACGGCATCGAGTGCCACAGAAATATACGGACGCAGGTAGGCGGACGATGCAGAAGCTCAAAGATCGTCGCGCTCACAGCGAATGCCGGTGCGGAAAGCAAGGCTCTGTACGTCAAGGAAGGCTTTGACGGGTATCTGACAAAGCCGGTGAACGGCGGAGAGCTTGAAAGAGAGCTGTGCAGGCTGCTGCCGAACGATATCGTGTTCCTGTACGGCGACGACAGCGAGATATTCGAGGAGACTATCTCGTGGATGCGCTCCGATCAGCAGAAGAAGAACATCATAATCACAACAGAGAGCGTAGCCGATCTGCCGCAGGAGATCATAGACGAATACGGCATAGCAGTCCTGCCGCACATGGTCTGCACCGAAAACGGCGTATTCCTCGACGGCTCCGAGATAGAAACGCTGGGACTGCTCAATTATATGCGTGACAACGCACGCAGCGTAATGACAAAGTCTCCCGACGTAAGAACACACGAGGAGTTCTTCGCGAAAAACCTCGCGAAAGCGAACAATATAATCCACATCTCCATATCCTCGAAGGTAACGAACAGCGGCTGTATTGCGGCAAAGGAAGCGGCGAAGGTGTTCGACAACGTTACGGTGATAGATACCGGACACCTTTCGAGCGGTCAGGGAATAATCGTCATAGAGGCGTGCAGACTCGCCGAGGAAGGAAAAACTCCCGCTGAGATCGTGGAGCAGATCGAAAAGCTGAAAAAGAAGGTAAGCACCAGCTTCGTCGTTGACAACCTCGATTATCTCGCAAGATCGAGACAGGTCAGCAGACGAGTGGCAGATATCACAAAATCGTTTATGGCAAGACCCGTTCTTGTTATGAGAAGAGGCAGCCTTAAAGTCGGCGCGGTTTACTTCGGTGCAAGAGAGCGCTCATGGAAAAGATACATAGATCACGTTCTCGCCAACAAGAACGAGATAGACGACGATCTCCTGTTCGTCACATACGTCGGTCTTTCAAAGCGCGAGCTTGACAAGATAAAAGGCTATGCCGCCAAAAAGATGAATTTCAAGCACATTTACTTCCATAAAGCATCTCCCGCTATCGCCGTAAACTGCGGCGAGGGAACATTCGGACTGCTTCTTAAATACAAATAAGAAAGGGGGCGGCAGTGTGAAAAGAAACAAGCTGGGTCTTACTCTCCCGCTTGCGACAACGTTCATTCTGATGGTCCTTGTCATTGCCTATACATCTAACCTGTTCTACCGGATATCGGTGACAAGCATTTACGAGTCGGGTGAGGATAAGCTGGACGGCGTTTCCGCAGGGCTTGGAAATTACCTCGACACGGCACGCAGCGTGCTCTGGATAACCGGTGATACAGTAGATTTCATGATGGCGAACAATGAGCCCATGGATAAGATACTCGCTTACATCGTGGAAGAAACGCAGCGTCATAAAAGCCAGTTCGACGTACATTACACCGGACTTTACGGGTATATCGGCGGCTGGTACCTCGACGGATTGAACTGGATGCCGCCCGAGGATTATGACCCGACACAGCGCGACTGGTATATGCTCGCCAAGGCGGGTGCCGGAGAGCTTGTCATCGTCCCGCCGTATGTGGACGCGCAGACCGGCTCGGTCATCATTTCTGTGTGCAGACTTCTTTCCGATGGTGAGAGCGTTATCTCGCTCGACGTATATACCGATCAGATTCAGTCCGTTATCAACGAAACGGATATTCAGGGCAAGGGCTACGGCTTTATCGTAAACCGTGACGGCGCGATAGTCGCGCACAAGGACAGCTCGTTCAACGGCAAAATGTGTACCGAGATGGACGGCGGAGCCGATCTGCTTGAAAAGCTGAAGAACGCCGGCAGCAGCAGCTTTGAAACTGTGCTTGACGGTAAGAAATGCACCGTTTTCTCGGATATTATCATGGGTCAGTGGTATGTCGCGATCGCGGTTGGCAACGACGAGCTTTTTACCGAGATGTACTCACAGCTCGCGGTGAATGTCGCGATATATACGGCTGTATTCCTGCTGATAGCGCTGTTCTACTACATAGCCTACCGCAACGAGCAGAAGATCGGACGTGAGACGGAAGCGCTCAAGATACGCGAACAGCAGAAGGCTTATGAGACCGAGCTGCTGCGGCTCGAAAAATCCGCCGCCGATGCCGCGAACAAGGCAAAAGGCGACTTCCTCGCGCAGATGTCCCACGAGATACGAACGCCGATAAACGCGATACTCGGTATGAACGAGATGATACTGCGCGAATCGGAGGACGCGGAGATACTCGAATATTCCGAGAATATCAGCACTGCCGGAAAGACCCTGCTGTCACTGATAAACAGCATCCTCGACTTCTCGAAGATCGAGGACGGAAAAATGGAGATAATCCCGGTAAAGTACGATACAGCTTCCCTTATCAATAACCTCGTCCACTCCGTTTCCGGACGTGCAAAGGACAAGGGACTGGAATTCGTCGTAAGAGCGGATCCGAAGCTCCCGCGTATGATGTACGGCGACGATGTGCGTATTACGCAGATAATCATGAACCTGCTCACGAACGCGGTGAAATATACCGAACGCGGAAAGATAACATTTACCATATCCTCACGCAGCCGCACCGACAGCGAAATAATCATCGCCGTGTCGGTAAAGGACACAGGAATAGGAATACGCAACGAGGATATAGACAAGATGTTCGAGTCGTTCTCGCGACTTGACGAGACGAGAAACCGCAATATCGAGGGAACGGGTCTCGGTATGGCAATAGTTACGAAGCTGCTGGCGCTCATGAACAGCAAGCTGAAAGTCGAGAGCGTTTACGGTGTGGGTTCGGTGTTCTCGTTTGAGCTCGAACAGGGCATCACCGACGCGACGCCGATCGGCGAGACGCTTGAACGCCGTGCTGACCCCGTGAACCGCCGCGAAAAGGAAAAGAAGAGATATCCGAACGCGAAGGTGCTTGTCACGGACGACAATGACATGAACCTGAAAGTCGCGAAGAACCTGCTTAAATTGTTCGGCATTACCGCCGATCTTGCGTCATCGGGCGAGGAAGCCATATCGCTCATGCGCAGGAAGAATTACAACATACTGTTCCTTGACCACATGATGCCGAAAATGGACGGCATCGAGACGCTGAAACGGTTGAAGGAGCAGGAGCTCATCCCGCCGGAAACAACGGTGATCGCGCTTACCGCAAACGCGGTAATGGGCGCGAAGGAAGCCTATATGGAAGCAGGGTTTGACGACTACCTTTCAAAGCCTATCGAGATAGATCACCTTGACGAGAAGCTTGAGAAGTATCTCCCAAAGGGGCTCGCGGTACATACTGCCGCACAGCCCGAAAAGTCTGCCGCGGCAGTAAAGCCTGCGGAACCGGAGCCGGAAAAGCCCGTAGAACCGGAAAAGCCTTCCGGGACGGAGATCATAGAATTTGCGCCCGCAGAAGACGGTGAAGTGATGGAGTTTGCTCCAGCAGAGGAAGAGGGCGGTGCTCCCACAAGCGACGAGGAGCTGCTCAGGCGGCTTGACGAGGCGGGACTGTCGGCACAGTCAGGACTGTCATATTGCGCGGGAGATATCGAGTTTTACCGCGAAATGTTGACGGATTACGCGGAAACGGCGGAGAACCGCCTGTCGGAGCTGTCGAGCGCGCTTGCAAACAACGATATCGCGAATTACCGGATACTCGTCCATTCGCTGAAAAGCGTTTCAAAGACGGTGGGTGCCGTAAATGTATCGGATCTTGCGAAATCTCTGGAGGATGCGGCGAAGAACAACGACACCGAACAGATCACAGCGCATAACGGCGAGCTGAACGAGCTGCTGACGGACACGGCAGCGAAGATCAAAAAGTTGGTGAAATAAAAAATACCGCATAGGAACACGTTTCCTGTGCGGTTTTTTATCTCAATCCGTAAGCGCCGCCCGCAGCCTGTCCAGCTCATCACGGGAGAGACCGAGACCCAGCGCATAGCGCTCGGCACAGGCGTAAAGGTCTGCCGAGAAGGGAGAAACACCCTCTTCGCCGATAATGCTGTCGAGCATAGGATACATGATGCAGCTTACAACAGCCTCGTATTTTGCAGCCGTATCGTCCTTTCGTATGCCGTAGTAATTGTCGTAGGTTATCATGAAATCGTCCTCGATCTCGTTGATATCGGCTCCGCAAAGCGCTTCGATCAGCATAAGTATAAAACCGGTGCGATCCTTGCCCTCGGTGCAGTGTACAAGAAACGGCCCCTTGCGCTCGGCCAGCGCTTTCAAAACAAGAACGGTTTTTTGTTTGAAATCCGCGGTGTTGTACGCCATATTCATTGATACCGGCAGCACGTTCCCGCGCTCACGCAGGGTGACAAATCCCGGGCAGGAAAAACCCGGCTCCGACATATACTGCGCGATCTTTTCCTCGTTGTCGGCAAGGTCTATCACAACATTCACGCCCGCCGCCGACATCAGCGCGTCAACATACGGCGCACGGTTGTGCTTGTTGTCGCAGGGAGACGCAGCTCTGTACAGCCGCCCCTTTTTTATCCCGCCGACTGTGACATTCCTGAAATTCGCGAAAACAATATCGCTTGCGTAGTCCGCACGCTTGTCGGTATAGCTCAGATCTCTCGATGTCTGCTTCGAAAGGTATTTGCCCTTCTCCGCAAGCGATACCGAGGCCGTGTCGCTGTCTCCGATGCCCGCGATCTTCCAGAGATCGTCGCCGAAGTTCAGCGCGGCTTTTATGTAGTGATACCCCGGATAAACCACGATCAGGGCTTCCCCGACGGGATTGTAGTAGCCGTTGTAATACGGCAGGTCATTTAGCTTATATCCGTTCGAAAATGCTATGTCAAGACTGTCACCGTATGTTATGCCAAGCTCGGCGAGGGCTTCGTCGGTACACATGATGTAGATACCGCCGAATTCGTCATCGTGCGTCAGCGGCACACCCGAGACCGCACATCCCGCACCGGAGGAAAAGAGCGGGACAGCGGGAATGTTATTCTTTTCATCGTTCATTGGATTTTACCGTCCTCTCTTTTGTGATGATATCGTTGCGAGACATTAAAAAATGTTTATTTGAGGTTTCAAATCAAAAATCTCAGCCTTCTTCTATATGATTTTAAATGAAAAATGAATAGTGAATAATGAATAATACAGAAACGGCGCACAGAGTTTTGTGCTCAAGTACTATTAATTATTCATTATTCACTATTCATTCTTCTTTGAGGCGCTGTTAAGCGCTGTTTCTGGCACGCCATGAAGGATTCGAACCTTCGACCTACCGCTTAGAAGGCGGTTGCTCTATCCAGCTGAGCTAATGGCGCATATCGGATAAGTATAAAAAAAGCGGCGGAAGCCGGTATCATCAGCCGAAAGGCTGTGGAGCGGGTGATGGGAATCGAACCCACGTGTTCAGCTTGGAAGGCTGACATTCTACCATTGAACTACACCCGCAGTTTTAACGCCTATTAATAATACCACACTTTTACGGATTTGTCAAGAGATTTGCTTAAATTTTTTCAAAATGACAGTTTCCGTGTTTTACGAACACATAAATACCGAATTTATAACCTCGCACCGCCCGCCAATATCGTGCTTATGTAAACAAAACCCGCCCACAGGGATCATACTGCGGGCGGTAATTCGTTTATCCGTTTTTTCGGTATCACCACATCCACCTGTTCAGCGCCCATAATCCGAAGCATACCGCCGTGACTGCCGCGGTCATTGCCAGAACCGCGGGTATCGCCTTGTTGACTCCGCCGGCGAGAAAGCGGTACCAATCGTACTTTATATCGACCTGACCGTTCTCGGCGTGCGAAAGGGCTGTTATCGAATAGAACACCCCATACCCCGCGAAGGGTATCATTCCGAGAAAGACGAGCGGCACATCTATAACCGAGGTCTTCTCGAAAAAGCAGAATGATATCAGTCCGAGCAGCGGCACAAGCAGGTGGAAATACAGATTTGCGCCCTTGAACAGCGGAGGATATGACTTCACAACTATTGGCGCGAGGTAGAACATTACCGTCATCATCGTGAGCGTCACGCCCACAGTAAAAACGTATTTCAGCACATAGAACACCGCCGGCACAGCTTCAAGTGAGCCATATATGAACTCACAAGCCGTGAAAACCGCAGAGTAAACGCCGTACAGCAGGTTTGACTGCACCGTGAAGTATTTTATCGAGCCCCAGCCGTCAGCCGCGAGATGCTCGTCCGCGTCGATGCCCTTTATCATGACATAAGTGCCTATAAGGGTGAGAATAAACGCGGCAATATTCAGCGAGACCGAGACAATAAACCGTATATCCATTATTCGTGTATCCTTGCGCGGATTATCTTTCTCGACGCGGTCTTCACGAACTCCTTGTCGCGGAACACGATGTTCACGATGCGCATTTCCGATCTCAGCTTGTCATTGACTTCCTCGATCTTCTTGCGTATCTCCGCCTGTATATCCTTTGATTTGTAATCCGGATCGGGATAGATCATCGCGGTAATGACCTGATTGTCCTCGTAAACCACCATTTCCTTTATCGGGCGGAAGGTGGCGAACTTGTTCTCGATCTCCTCGGGCGATACGTTCTCGCCGTTAGAAAGTATGATGAGGTTCTTCTTTCTTCCGGTTATATAGAGGTAGCCGTCGTCGTCCTTGTAGCCGAGATCGCCTGTTCTCAGCCAGCCGTCCTCGGAAAGCGTGTTCGCGGTCTCCTCGGGGTTCTTGTAATAGCCCTTCATTACCGACGGGCTCTTTGCCCAGATCTCGCCGTCAACGATCTTTACCTCGCAGCGGTTTACGATCTTTCCGACAGAATCCGGCTTCGGGCAGTTGAATATAGCCGTGCATATTCTCGGCGAGCACTCCGTCATTCCGTAGCCCTGTGCGATATCTATGCCGAACTCCCTGAATCCCTTTATAATATCGGGGCTAAGATATGCGCCGCCGGAAACGAGCCCGATGAGCTTCTTTCCGAACACCTCGTGCGCTATCATCTTCTTCAGCGGTATCTTCTTTGCCGCCTGCTGCATTCTTACGAGGATAGTAGATGCTATCATCGGTACGAAGGTGCAGTATTCCGGCTCAAACAGCTTCAGGTTTTTCTGCAGGTGGAAGAGGGAGTCGTTCACGCAGACATTTACACCGTGCCACAGGCTGTGGAGAATATCTATCGTGAAGCAGAAAACATGGTGTATCGGCAGACAGGTGAGCAGCCTCCTGCCGTGGTAATTGTCCTCCGGGCAGCAGGTGGTGTTGTCGATAAGGTTTCCGTGGGTGAGCATAACGCCCTTGCTTTTTCCGGTAGTTCCGGAAGTAAAGAGTATTGCGGCAAGATCGTCCTCGGTAACGTCTCCGACGGGCGCTTTTCCCGCGAACTTTTCCTTGATGTCGCCGAGGAACAGCATACCCTCCGCGGGACTGTGCAGGTGAACATAGTACTCTACCTGCGGGCAGTGCTCCTTGAACAGCGGGATATCCTTAACATGCTTTTCGTCGAGGAATACCATTTTACTGTCGGAGCGGGCAAGCTCGTCCGCTATATTTTCGGGAGTGTTGTTGGTGTCGAGCGGCACGGAAACGTTGCAGCTGCACTGTACGCCGAACCACGCGCTCAGGTATTCATAAGAGGTTGCGCCTACGAGTGCGATATGCGTCTTTTCGGTAAATATCGTCTGTATCCACGCGCCTATGCTGTCGCAGGAGTTACGGAACTCGCGGAAGCTCGTGTTGCGGAATTTCTTGTCGATATACTCGGTCAGGAATACCTCGTCTCCGTACAGCTCGTCCGCGTTATATACGAGCTGTTTTAATGTTTTAAGCTCCAGCTCAGCCATTTTTGTGACCTCCGAAATAATCAAGCAGATCGCCTACGGTCTTGCACTTGATGATCTCTTCCTCGTCGATCTCAACGTCAAATTCTGTCTCCGCGTCGCCGAGCATACTCATAATGTCATAGGAATTGAAGCCGAGATCCTCGATAAAGCGGGAGTCCTTTGTGATGCTGTCGGGATCTACCTCAACGTAACGGCAGATAAGCTCTTTCATTTGTTCAAACATGGTGTTTTCCCCTTTCATTAAGTCATATCAATTATTTCTTTAAGTGTTTTATCCGGATTTTCTATGCTGCGGAACAGCACTCTTCCGGTGAAGTAATAAAGGAATTCGATCTCCTCCGGTGTTGCGCACTCTGTCTGGTAACCGAAGTAGAAGTTGAGACCGCCGTCGCTGGGACGGTGCATAGCGGTGATATACATGGGCTTGGGCTGTTTGCCGCTGCTGTACCACCGGCTCTTGAAGCCGATGCCCTTCAATGTGTCGTTTATCGCGCCGATCGCACCGGGCTGGTAGGTGAAGTCAACGCTCGCGTAGGTAGAACCGGGCGCCGCGCCGAACTTCTCGGCAAGCCCGCCGAATACCTTCAGCGGATCGTAGTCCGCGTGAATGAACAGCTCGTCCTGCGCTTTCTTTATCATACGCATGGACTCGATGACCGTCGTATTGAGCGGCATTATCGTTCTGAGCGGGAACGCGTGCATTCTTACGCCGCCGCACTTCTTGTTGTCAAGCGTGGAGCGTCTGCTTACAAGATCGGTGATCGTTATATCGGTACACTCGTTGTTGAACTTCGAGAGGACCGTTCTTATCGCATGGAGGATTATGATGCTTACCGGGATGTCGTTCTGCTGCGCGAAATCCATTATCTTCATCGTCGAATCATAATCAAGCTCGTAGGTAATGGTGCTTCCCTTTCCGTCGGAGCTTGCGAGAAGTCCCCAGCGCTGCTTCTTGTTCTTGTTTTCCTTGCGAAGCTGCATAAGTCTGCCGGGGCCGGTATAGTCGGTGTACATCGGCTCGGCAAGTGCGATCTGCTTCTGCCAGTATTCCTCGTCCTTCTGCTGCTTTTTGCTGCCCTCGTATTTGAGATCTCTCTTTACCGACTCGATATACGATGCCATGGGCTTCGGATAGGGCATATCATACATCAGTGAGCAGTAGATCTCGATAACGTCCCTTGTGAAAGCAATTACCGAGCTCGAATCCATGCACACATGGTGTACGTTGTAATAGAAGCCGTTGTAGCCGTCGGGCAGAGTAAGGATAACTATTCTCGACAGCTTTCCGCCGAAGGTGTCAAACGGCTGCGATGTCCATTTGTTCAGCACATCGGTTATCTTGTCTTCCTTCCATTCAGAGAAGTCGTAATATTCAAAATACTCGTTCTGATAAGGAACAATATACTGCCATGTCTCGCCTGTTTCGGGGTCCTTCCAGAGCCGCAGTCTCATCGACTCGCATCTCTCTACCGCACGATTGAGAGCCTCACGCATTGCTGCAAGGTTTACGCCGATCTGAAGGAACTGTCCAGCGCCGATGTTCTCAACCTCGTCCGTGGTACCCTCCTTGATGTTGCAGAGGTTAAGTCTCTGCGCCGAAGACAGAGGATAGCATTCGTAACTGATCCCACCGATATTTTTCAGCATTTATTTCACCGTCCTGTTCTATTTATTTCGCATTGCGAACATTTTACTGTGACAATTATATAACAAAGTCTCGTTAAAATCAATTGACATAAATGACAAATATATAATGTTTTTGTATAACGTTTATGTCATTTGTCAATGTCGGATTCCTCCGGGTAGTAGGCAAGAACGATCCTGAGCAGCCTTATCAGCTCCCGCACGTCGTTTTCTCCGAGGATCTCGAACAGCCCCCGGTATTCCTGACGTATCTCCGCCCGCCGCTCATTCGAGACCTGCCTGCCCTTTTCGGTTATCAGCGCCCTTACGACACGGCGATCGGTCTTAAGCCTTGAACGGGAGATAAGCTCCTTTTCCTCAAGCTTTTTGAGTATATCCGCCATTCGCCCCGGCACCACATGGAGCCGCTTGCACAGCTCGCCCGCGGAAGCGCCTTCGTCCATGTCGTTAAGGCAGTTGAGCACCCCGTATTCGCCGCGTATGCTGTCGAGGATAGCGATATTGCCCTTCCGGTTCAGAAGGTCTGCAAGCACGCCGTAAAGCTCCTCCGGCAATTTTTCCTTTTCCGTCATCACATCACCTCCCGACAGACCGGAATTGTCCTGTTGCTTATATTATCATAACATATTTGGTTTCAAATGTAAAGAGCGTTATCGCCGTGTTTATATATTTTCCGTCTTATATATTAAAAAGGATAAAAAACAAGGCATTACCGGATCAACGATAATGCCTTTGTTATTATGCAGTTATTTACTTACTTTCTCTTTCTTGAGAGAAACAGAGCGCCTGCTGCTACTGCTGCGATACCTGCAACAGCTGCAACGTCCTCGATACCTGTGTTCGGGCTGCCCTTTGTGCTGTCGGTAGCAGCTGCAACATCACCTGCTGCGGGAGCTGCTTCGATAACCTCGTCCTCGGATACAAGACCTGTGGGTCCTGTAAGAGTTCCTGCGGTCACATAGTCGATAACGTCACCGTTTTTATCAAGAAGCTCGAACTTTGTGGGAGCGATAGGTGTTCCCCACTGCTGGAAGAACGCGAATGCGTAAGCATCGTCAGCGGAGAAAATGGGCTCCTTGTCCATGAATGTGATGGAGCCTTCGGACTCGTCGTATGTAAGCTCATCGCCGTCGCCGTTAGCGTAGTTGTGCTGATACCAGCCTCTGCTCGGGCAGTTAGCGCCTACAGAGCCGCCGTACCATGCACCGTGCTCAACGTCCTCGGGGTCAACCTCAACGAATACGCGGATTCCGTAAACCTCTGTGATATCAAAGCCGAAGCCGTAGTCCTTCTCAATGGACTGCTGAGCGTCGTTGTCTGCGCGGAGGCAGAACTGCAGACCGTCGAAGTAAGGAGCCTGATCTGCGTCGAAAGCAACTGTGGAAGGATCGAATGTGGATACCCACTCCTCTTCTTCCTCTTCGTCGGCAGCAGCTGTTGTCTCTTCAACTACCTCTTCTTCCTCAGCGGTTGTTGCTTCCGTGGTAGCTTCCGTCTTGGGAGCCTCGGTTGTAGCTGCGGTAGTCTCTTCCGCCTTTTCTTCTGTAGCTTCTTCGGGCTTTTTCTGAACGCCGGTAACACCGAGAACGCTCTTTCCGTTGATCTCAAGATCTACGAAATCGGAAACGTCGCCCGATGCCCACCACCAACCGAGCTGTACAACGCCTTTTTCCGCGGGCTTTACGGGTTTGCTGAATTCAATGGTAGCAACACCGTTACCCTCTTCGTCTATTACCATGTTCTTTTCGTTTGTACCGAAATCTGTCTGATTCCAGTCGTCACCTTCCTGATTGAAACCAAAAGCTCCGCCGCCGCCGAACCAGCCGCCGCCGTCCTTGATCTTCATCTTGATAACGACCTTCTTGACATCCTCGCCCTTAAGGAGAGAGATATCCCACTGGAGTATCTTGCTGTCCTCGTCCTTTGTGTTCATGGTAGCTGTTGCAACAGTATCCTGTGTAGCCGCATAAGCATTTATGGCACATGCTGTACTTAGTACCGCAACGGCAGCTAACACAGCCGCTGCTTTTCTAAATCTTCTCATTGGAAAAATTCCTCCTTAATATTGTTGTGACACTCGCGCTATCGGCACAGGCGCTTATGTCAATACCTTCCCGATGTTACCGCATCGTTCGGACCGGCGGCAGACCATACCCCACAAGGGAACGCAGGTGTCTGCCCGTGGAATTATGTGCAGCT
Organism: Ruminiclostridium sp.; assembly: GCA_017395555.1. Classification (GTDB taxonomy): domain Bacteria; phylum Bacillota; class Clostridia; order Oscillospirales; family Ruminococcaceae; genus Ruminiclostridium_E. Next base: position 50,688 of record JAFPUE010000027.1, read on the forward strand.
CATACCGCACTCTATCCTACATTATACACTTTTTTGTACGATTTGTCAAGCCCCGTAAAGCAGCATCCGGAAATTTGTTATATTATATAAGCAGTACAGCTTTACCGGTCAATTCCCGATTATACCGCTTATCTCCGTAGTTCTGCTCTTGAACAGGCTTACAAGCTCGCTGTGGTGCGCTGTGATGTACTCCGTGTCGCCGTCCTTCGAGGCAAATTCCAGCGATTTGGACAGCTCGGAAACGTCCATTACGCCGACGGTCTTGGATACGCTTTTAAGCGCGTGGACATAAACGCAGTAGGTACCGTAGTCCTTTTCGGCAAAAGCCTTCTCCAGCTCACCCACACGCTTATCATAAGACGCAGCGTAATCGGAAAGCATCTCGCGGTAAAACTCCTCGTCACTCGCGCAGTAAGCAAGTCCCTCATTCGCGGCGATCCCCGCAGCGTTCAGTGCGCCGATAATGTCTCCGGCAGCAGCAGACGGCGCTTCGCTTTCCGAGGGAGCGAACTCTATCGCGCCGTCGTCCTCAACCGGAGCAAATTCGATCACATCGCCGCCCGCCGGTGCAAATTCGATAGCCTCGCTCTCTGCCGTGCCTTCGGCAGCCGGAGCTTCAACGGGAGCAGACACCTCAACGGGAGTGGGAGCTTCCGGACGGGCATCGGCGAAGGTATCACCCGAGATTTCCGTTTTGCGCAGATACCTTATCAGCTTCTGTTCGAGAGCGTTGAGCTCGATAGGCTTTGAAAGGTAATCGTCAAATCCCGCCTTCAGATACTTCTCCTTTGCGCCGTTCACGGCATTCGCCGTAAGCGCTATAACGGCAGTATCCGCAGGTATCAGGAATTCCTCGCGCAGCTTGTTGAGCGTCTCTATACCGTCCATTTTCGGCATCATATGATCGAGGAACACGATATTGTAACGTTTTTTGCGCATAAGCTCTATCGTATCGAAGCCGGAGGACGCAAGCTCGGGAACAATGCCGAATATCTTCATCAGGTTCTTCGCAACCTTCAGGTTCATTTCGTTGTCGTCAACAACAAGCACCTTTGCGCCCGTAAAGTGCGCGGTATCCTTCTTGCTGTCCCTGTGCGAGCGTCTTTCGATGTTGGAGCCGATAGGCTTGCTGTCGGCTATGCCCTGCTTTATCTCGAACGAGAATACCGAGCCCGCGCCGTACACGCTGTCAACGTTGAGCCGGCTGTCCATGAGCGAGAGCAGCTTCGTGACTATTGCCATACCGAGACCAGTACCCTCTATATTGCGGTTTCTGGTCTCGTCGAGACGCGAGAACGACTCGAACAGCTTATCCATATCCTCGTCGCGTATGCCTATACCCGTATCCTTGACAGACACGGCAAGCACGATCTCGCTGTTCGTTCTGCTTGCGCAGGAAACGGACAATGTCACGCTTCCGCGCTCGGTGTACTTCACGGCATTCGTCAGCAGGTTCATAATGACCTGCGTCAGACGCACATCGTCACCGATAAGTATGCTCGGCAATGTCTCGTCTATCTTCGTGACAAGCTGGAGCCCCTTTGATTCGGCGCGCTGTGAAACGGAATTGATAAGATTGTTCACGAGGGAAACGGTGTCGTATTCCACGGGAATTATCTCCATCTTTCCGTCGTCTATCTTCGAAAAGTCAAGTATGCTGTTAATAAGCGAAAGCAGGGTTTTTCCCGCAGTGCTGATATTCTCGGAATATTCAAGTATGTCCTTGTCCTTCGATTCGCGCAGTATCATCTCGTTCATTCCGAGCACCGCGTTTATCGGAGTGCGTATCTCGTGCGACATCTGCGCAAGGAAGCGTCCCTTTGCCTGTCCCGCAGCGGTAGCCGCGTCGGCAGCCTCCTTCATGCGCAGGTTCACCTTATCCTGCCAGCGTATCAGCCTTGAAAGCACATTATATACGATTATTATGCAGATGCCAACCATGGAGATACACAGCATACATATAACAAATCCCTGTCCGTATATGCTCCAGACGTTGCTCGCCTTGTAAACGACGAAATTGGAGACATCGTTGCGCTTTGCGGTGATTATGCGGACCACGCCGTCGTAATCCTTCATGATCATTGTGCTTTCGCCGTCTGTCTTGATCTCGCCGTAGTCGAGCTCGGAAACGTTCTTCGTGTTCTCTATTGTCATCTGATATGTGCCGTAGGGGTGATTTATGATATCTCCGCGCGCGTCAACAAGGAACGCGTAGCCGTTTTCGGTGTAGCTTCCGCTGAGTATCTCCACCAGCTTGTCCATATAGAAGTCTATGGCGAAAATGCCGAGGAACTCTCCCGTATTCGCGTCAAAAACCTGCTCGGATATCGTAACGCAGTAAATACCTGTCTGATCGTCGAAATACGGCGCGGATATGCTCCACTTCTCCTTCGACGCGAGCGAATCTATATACCACTGACGCTCATCCACACGCCAGCCCGGCTCCGGCTTCCAGCCGTTGTTCATATAGACACAGGGATCGAGCTTCGGGTTTGCGAGATAGAGCACCGATATTTCGGGGTACTGCTGTGCCATTCTGTCGAGATATGCCACCGTACCGTCATAATCGTCAAGCATTTGGGGATTTGTCGAAACTATGCTCGCGAACATATCGAGAATGCTTTTCTGCTTGTTTATCCATTCCGAGAGGCGGTATTCATACATATTGACCGCGTTCGACATCTCCTCGTCCGCAAGACTTCTGCTCAGGAACAGAGAAGCGGAGACCGTGATACCCATAACAAGTATAAGCAGTACGACGATTATCGTTCTGAACCGGTTTGTCATGCGGAGCTTCCTGCCCTGCTCCGGCTTGTTTTCCTGCTCCTGCTTCTCTTTGTTCTCGGTCTTGACTATGTTGGAGTAGGATATGATCTGGCGTATCTTGTAGGACAGCTGCTCACCGGCCTCGTGTATGCCCGTGAAGCGCTCCTCCGCCGTGTCGTAATCGGGGTGGCTGCTCACATCGGAATTGGTGAGTATCTTTTTGAGCGGGGTCTCAAGCTCGCCGGTAATGCCCGCGAGGAACTCCTCCTTTGACTTGAGCGCGTTTTCCGCTTTCATACGGTTACGGGCGGTCATAACGTAAAGGATTATTATGACAACCATAAGACCTATCGTAAGCACGAGCGATATTATGAGCTGTATGTAGGAATTGCGGTAGAGCTCCCAGTCGCTCTCGCTGACTATAAGATACCAGCCCGAATCCGAACCGGAGCCGGTTGCGAACAGGTTCTCATAACCCCAGCCGTTTCTTATGCGGTGTGTCACGAACTCATCGCTGTTCTTTGCGAGATAGAACACCGCCGAGTATTCGGGGAGCTTGTCTATCAGCGACTCGCCGAGAAGAGATTCGTCCGAGCAGCCCGCGATGATGCCGTCCTCGGTGACGATAACGGCGTTGTGCAGTCCCGTCTCGTTCATTTTAAGGACATGGGACTGTATGCTCTCCATGGTGTAATCAACGCTGAGAACACTGTCTTTGTCCGGGAGCATTATGGAAACTGTGTAACAGATATTTCCGGTTATAACATCGACATAAGGCGGTGAAACGAAGGCGGCGCCGGGATTCTTGGCAGCACCGATATACCAGCTTCTTCCGAGCGGATCGAAATGCTCCGGATCGGCAAGTCCCGGCAGTATGCTCCACTCCTTGCCTGCCATATATATATTGTAAGCGCCGCTGTCATCATCGGCGAGCATAGTTATCCTTTCGTACACAAAGGCTTCGAGCTCGTTCTTGTCGTCGAGATACGGCTGTGCGGCTACGGCGAGCTGCATGGTGAAGTCCTTCGCCCTGCTTATGGTGCCTTCGAGCTCACCGCTTATGCTTTCGAGCTGGTATTTTCCCGCTTCCATGGTCTGTTCCGAGGTCATACGGAAGACTATCTGTATCTCTATGAAAACGACGGCGGCAAGAAGCGCTATTATCACCGCTATCAGCGCATAATTCTTACGTTTGTTCACAACAAACCTCCGTTAAACCTTCATTGTTACTTTATTATGATAATTAATTATTATATTATATCACAATCCGAGAGGGATTGTCAACATTTTGTTGAGTTAAAGCTTATGCACCCCGCTCTGCTTTTGCTTCTTTATCCTGCTGTAAGCAAATTCGAGCATACCGATGTTCATTGCAGCAAACAGCGCAAGCCAGAACGGCATTATGCCGATACCGGCACCCTCCTGCAAAAGCCCGAATACCATAGGCATAAACGTGCTTCCGATGTACGCCGATGCCATTTGCAGACCTATCACCGCGGCACTGTTCCTTCTCCCGAAATTCAGAGGAGCCATGTGCTGTATCGCGGGATATACCGGCCCCATGCCGATACCTGTTGCCGCGAAGCCGACTGCCGTGAAAATGTACCCGGGCAGCGGCAGAAATATCAGCAGTATCCCGGCGGCTTCAACGGCAATGCCTATGCGTATCAGCAGCCTGTCGCCGAGCCTGTCCGACACGAACGCGGATATCAGCCGCCCGAACATCAGCCCGCCGAATATAAGCGAGCTGAACGCCGCCGCAGTCTCGCTGCTTATGCCGTCCTTCGTTCCCGCAAAATAGCTCGATGTCCACAGAAAGCAAGTCGCTTCGCCGGAGCAGTACGCGAAAAATGCAATAAGCGTCGGGATAACTCCGCGTATTTTCAGCGCTTCCTTTATGCCGGTACCGTCGTTCTCGCTTTCCTCACCGTCCGCCTGCGCATTCTTCTTCCAGAGCGGCACGGACAGCAGACATACCAGCATTATCCCCGCCTGTATGTACGCCGTACGGCGGTAGCCCTCGTTCCAGTGCGCCTGCGAAAGCGCCGCCGCCATGATATACGGGCTTATCATCGCTCCCACGCCGTAAAAGCAGTGCAGAAAGTTCATCACCGCGGAGGAACAGTGCTTCGCGACGTAGTTGTTCAGCGCGGCATCGACTGAGCCCGCGCCCAGCCCATACGGCGCAACAAACAGGAAAAGCATCCAATACTCTGTTGAAAGCGAAAATCCGACAAGTCCCACCACCGTCAGCAGTATAGAAAGCACGACTATCCACTGCGTCTTTACCTTCCGTATGATGTACGGGGCAATAAGCGCGGAAAGAATGGTCATGAATGACACGGACATGGAAACATAGCCGGCATACGAGGACGGCACACCGAAGTCCGTCTGCATAGTCGGCCAGCCCGAGCCGAGAAGCGAGTCCGGGAGCCCGAGGCTCACGAACGCGAGATATATTACAGCAAGCAGCAAAGCGCCCATATTTTGTTCTCCCGATTAGTTTTTGGTATTATAGCACAGTTTTCCCCGTTTTGCAATACCGCCCGCATTTCTTTTCACATTATGCAAAATCTGCTTGTTTTTTTGCCACGGATATGGTATAATAGGTTGAAAGATAACGTATTATACCGGTCCGCGCAGAGCGGACCGTGCGAAACGAGGTCATATATCATGAGAAAGACAAAGATTGTATGTACAATGGGTCCCTCAACAGCGGACGATGAGGTGCTGCGCCAGCTGATGCTGAGCGGTATGAACGTAGCGAGACAGAACTTCTCCCACGGCGATCACGAGAGCCACAGGAAGGTGTTCGAGCAGGTAAAGCGCATACGCGAGGAGCTTGACCTGCCGATAGCGTCGCTTCTTGACACCAAAGGCCCCGAGGTACGCGTAAAGCAGTTCGCCGAGGGGAAAGCCCTGCTCAGGGACGGCACCGACTTCGTGCTGACCACACGCGAGGTTGAGGGAAGCTCCGAGGCTGTTTCCATTACATACAAGAACCTTGCGTGCGATATAGATATCGGCACCCGTATCCTTATAGACGACGGACTGCTGGAGCTTAAGGTCATCAACATCGTAAAGAGCGACGAGGGCGACGACATCGTCTGCCGCATAATACACGGCGGTTACATCTCAAACAACAAGAGCTGCAACTTCCCCGGCATAAAGCTGTCGATGCCGTATCTGAGCGATCGCGACAAAAGTGACCTCAAATTCGGCGTTGAAATGGGCTTTGACTTCATAGCCGCCTCGTTCGTCAGCAACGACGAGGATATTCTTGAAATCCGCCGCTTCCTTGAAGACAACGGCGGCTCGGATATCAAGATCATAGCGAAGATCGAGAACCAGGAGGGCGTTGACAACATCGACGATATCCTGCGCGTTTCCGACGGTATTATGGTTGCCCGCGGCGATATGGGCGTTGAGATCGCTTTCGAGAACATACCGCATATACAGAAGCTGCTCATAGAAAAGGGCTACCGCGCGGGCAAGCAGGTAATAACCGCGACGCAGATGCTCGATTCGATGATAAAGAACCCGCGTCCGACACGAGCGGAAACGACTGATGTCGCGAACGCTATCTACGACGGCACGAGCGCGATAATGCTGTCCGGCGAGACTGCGGCGGGTCTGTACCCCGTAGAAGCGGTAAAGACAATGACCAAGATCGCCGAGACCACAGAAAAGGACATAAACTACGCAAAGCGCTTCCGTGCGCGCCTTGAAACCGAGAACGACAATGTCACCAACGCGATATCCCACGCAACGGTAACTACGGCAATGGATCTGAACGCGAAGGCTATACTCACCGTCACCAAAACGGGCAGCACCGCGAAGTTCCTGTCGAAATACCGCCCGAACAGACCTATACTCAGCTGCACACCGAGCGAGAGAACATGGCGGCAGCTCAACCTGAGCTGGGGCGTAGTGCCGCTTCTGGCTTCTGAGCAGTCGGACACAGAGGCGCTGTTCGCGCACGCCGTGGACTGCGCGGTAAGGAAGGGCTACCTCGATACGGGAGACCTCGTGGTCATAACCGCGGGTGTTCCGCTGGGCATTTCGGGAACCACAAACCTTATGAAAGTTCACGTTGTCGGCGACGTTCTCGTCAAAGGCACCGGAATAGGCGAAAAGGAAGTCACCGCGCCTATCTGCATAGCGAGAAACGCCGAGGAAGCGCGCGACAAGTTCGTTAGCGGCGAGATACTCGTTATCGGCGAGACCTCAAACGAGATAATGCAGATACTCCGTTCGGCAGGCGGTATAATCGTCGAAAAGGGCGGCGAGAACAGCCATGCCGCAGTCGTTGGACTGTCGCTCGACATTCCCGTTATCGTCGGTGCGGAGAACGCGGTAAAGATACTCAAAAGCGGTACAACAGTGCATCTCGACGCAAAGAAAGGCATCGTTACGGCTAACTGAGCAGTCGGCGCACCCCCGTTCACCTAAATAATATCTTTTTCCTGCGGGAGGTACAATATGGAAAATGCAGTAAAAAGCAAACGCACAAAACCGGTCTTTAAGATCATAGCCGCCGTGATCGGCGCAGCCGTCCTCATGCTGTCCGGCTGCAGCGAAAACGAAAGCTACGATTCGATAAGCGTCAAGGAGATCGTCGGCGATGTCACCGTCGAGAACAAGGGCGACGTATATAAGGCGTACCCCAATATGAAGCTCACGGACGGATTCGCTATGACGACGGCGGCGGCAAGCTACTCCGGAATGATGCTCGACACCGAGAAGTACGCAAGGCTCGAAGAACAGAGCCGCGCAAGATTTGAATCTACCGGCTCTGGCGGAAGATCGACGGCGATATACCTCGAATATGGCGAGCTCTACAATGAGATAATGCGTCCGCTCAACAACGGCGAGGACTATATCGTGACCACGCCGAACGCGGTGCTTTCCGTAAGATCGACAATATTTATCGCGAGAACAACAAAAGATGCCGACGGCAAGACCGTCACCGATATTTACACGTTCGACGGTGCGGTCTCCACGCACAGGACCGACGTTGACGAGGATATCCTTGTAAAAGCGGGATATATGACCACAATAAAAACCGAGAACGGCAATACATATTATGTAAAAGTATCGGACGAAGAATCGGAAATGTATCTTTCCGCGATCAAAATAGAAGAAGTTGATACCGACATTCTCGCTTTCGTCTATGCCGCGGCAAAGATCGGGCGTATCGTCTGCTTCTCGATCGAGGATATGGAAGCCGAGTTTGCAAGACGCGGTGTTGATATAAGCCAGTTCACAACTCATCTGTCGGGCGTGACGTTCGATCCCACACCGACGGTTTCCGGCAACAGCCCCGCAGCCGACAAGTCGGACGGACCGGCAGGCGGCAAGGACAACGCGGGCGGTGACAGCGGCAGCTCCGGCGGCAGGGAGTCCGGCGACAATTCCGGCAGCGGCGGAAAATCCGAAGACGGCGAAGGCGCACGGGACGGCGAAGCACAAGACGGCGACGGTGCAGACGCGGAAGCAGGAAGCGATGACGCGGCGCAGGAAGACGGCGCTGACAACGGTGAGCAGTCCGAGGATAACAAGCCTGCCGAAAATCCCGACGACAACAGCAATCAGAACCCCGCGGAACCGGAGGCACCCGCGGCTGACACACCGCAGCAGTCCGACAACAACACCGATAATCAGGACGACAAAAAGACCGACGACAAGAAGGACGAGAAGCCTGCCGCAGATACCGGCAAGGAAACCGATCAGAAGCAGGACGATAAATCCGACAATACAACAAAGACCGACGACAAGAAAGACGAAAAGACGGACGATAAAAAGGACAATACCAAAGACGATACAAAAGACGACAAGAAAGACGATACAAAGGACGACAAAAAGGACGAGAAGTCTTCCGGAACAGGCGACGAGGAACAGACAAAGGCCTGCGAGCACAAATACAAGCTCGGCTCGATAAAGTTCAAGTCCGAAAACGGCATGGATTCCGTATTCTCCGGTAAGCTGACCTGCGAGAAATGCGGCGAAAAGGTGGATGTTGAGGGCGAAGTCACCGATCTGAAGGCGGACTCGGGCAGCAATGTCACATACTACATCGACTTCGTACATAACGGCAATACCTACTCCGGCACATACACCCTGTCCTGCACGCACAATTACAAATACGCGGAGGACGATGACCCGTTATTCATCTGGGGCAGTGACCATAAGAGCTGCGTTGCACGATTCATGTGCCTTAAAGGCTGCGGCGCTTATAAGGAGGTACGCTGCCAGATAGACAATACCGAAGAGGGCATCGTGGCATGGTGTGACCTCGGCGACATTACCTATTCCGAGACCTACACGGGCGACATCGAAGAAAGCGGAGACGACGATGACTATGACGACAGCGACGGCTATCTCGAAGATCTCGGTTAAGCAGCATTCACATCACTTTAAGTAAATTTTCCGTCACCTTCCCGGCTGTCCGGGAAGGTGACGGCATTATCGGGGAGCTGTCATGAATAAAAACAAAAAGATAAGAATAGCAGCCGGTACCGCGATATGCTTTATACTCGCGTTCGTCGTATCGTTCTTTGATCTGTTCGGAGTGCTCGATCTCAATGCGAAGGATCTTCTGTATCAGCAGCCGAGAGGCACGAGCAGCAGCATCAAAATTATTGCCATAGACGATTCGGACGAGTCACGCGCAACGCTCGGCAATTACGGCACATGGAAGCGCGACGTGTATGCGCGCGTCATAGAAGCTCTCGGGGATTACCCCACGGTAATAGCGCTCGACCTGCTGATGCTCGGAGAAATTGACGCGGAGACAGACGCGCAGCTTGTCGAAGCCTGCAAAAAAAGCGGCAGGATCGTGACTGCGGATTATATCAACTATACCGCACAGTACGAAAAGAACGCGGACGGCTCCGGCTACATCAACTACACCCATATCGACTCGGTGAGCGAGCCGATAATTGCCGACTGCGCGGAGCTCGGCTTCGTGAATGTCTCGGTGGGCGACGACGGAGTAATGCGCAATCTTAAGATCACCGAGGAATACGACGGCAGGACGATGCAGCATTTCGCATACCGCACATATACCCGGTACTGCGAGCTTACCGGCATCCCGGCGAATACACCTGCGCTCGACAGCGCCGGACGTATGTGGATAGATTATGCCGGAAGACCGCACGACTACGAGTATATACCGATCACGAGCGTGCTTGACGGCTCCGTCGATCCACGCGCTTTCCGTGACTGCATAGTGCTTGTCGGCGCGTATGCGCTGGGACTGCGTGACGAGTACGACGTACCGAACAGCGCGGATCAGATGTTCGGTGTGGAGATAAATGCGAATATCGTGCAGGCTCTCATGGACGGCAGATCTCCCGTCCCCGCAAACAGGGTCATTGCGGCACTACTGTGCTCGGTCATAGCGGCGGCGATATTTTTCGCTACCGGAGTGCTGAACGTTCGCACGAGCACTCCCCTGTTCATTGCAGTCGTGCTGCTGTGGTGCGGCGCGTGCTTCTTACTTTGGCAGCAGGGTACGATAATGCCGCTCATCTACACCCCGATCTTCGCAGCGCTCGCGTACTTTGCCGAGCTCATATTCAACTATGTTGAGGAATCGCTCGAAAAGCGCAGGATAATCAGCGCATTCAGAAAATATGTCGCACCGCAGGTAGTCGAGAATATCGCCAAAAGCGGTAACTACAAGATAAATCTCGGCGGCGAGAGAAAGCATATCGCCGTGCTGTTCGTTGATATCCGCGGCTTTACCACGATGTCGGAAAGCCTTGAACCGGAGCAGGTAGTCGATATCGTAAACACCTACCTGAACCTTACCACAAATTCTATCTTCGCAAACGACGGCACGCTCGACAAATTCGTCGGAGACGCTACAATGGCAGTATTCAACGCGCCGTTCGATCTTGACGACTACGTTTTCCGCGCGGTAAAGACGGCTATGGATATCGTAGCGGGCAGCGCTGCAATTGAGGAGAAATTCATGGCGAAGTACGGCAAGAGCGTCGGCTTCGGCGTTGGTGTAAACTGCGGCGACGCGGTAGTCGGCAATATGGGCTGCGACTTCCGGATGGATTACACGGCAATGGGCGACACGGTCAACACCGCAGCGCGTCTCGAAGCGAACGCCAAGCGCGGACAGATACTAATAAGCAGCGAGGTCTATGAGCGCGTCAAGGATCGTATCACTGCCGATCCGATAGGCGAGATACCGCTGAAGGGCAAATCCGTCGGCGTATTCGTTTACTCGGTTACCGGAATGAGAGAAAACCAATAAAAACAGTCTGCACAGGTCAATTTCCTGTGCAGGCTTCTTTCTGTCTATGAAGAGACTTTTGATCTTCCGTGTTACGGTCATTCGCTGCGGGGTGTTCCCCGCAGCGGTCCAGCCGCGCAGACCGGTGCCGTTCGCGTAGAACAAAGCGCGTAAGCACCTCAGCAGCTCTGCTGACCGAAAAGCGGTGCGAGCTGCGCGCCGGTTCCGGCTGCTGCGGCGAGGATCTTCTCCGGATCGTCGAGGTGCATAAGATACAGGTGGATATCAAGTCCGGCGGTCTTTTCGATCAGCTCATGTACCGAGATATGAACGCCGCTGTTGTACGCCGAGGAATCCGAGTACAGATAAGTGCCTTTTTCAAGATACGGCAGGAACGGCTCGATCACCGCCGTGTCGCCGGTATATACGACATTCTCCCCGTCTATGCAAAACCGGTAGCCGAAGCAGCGCCCTTCGAGCTGCGGAGCGTGGTGTGTCGGGATAACGTCTTTCAGCCACGGACGGTTCGCTTCATTCGCCGTGACAAGCTCAAACGATTCCGGACAGCAGCCCTCCAGCCGCTCAATAAGCAGGCGCAGATCGTCCGCTACTTCCTGCGACGGCGCTATGACCGTTACCTTGCGTTTGATCACATAGAACGTGTAGTGTATCAGCGTGGCTATGCCGCCGGTATGGTCACCGTGGGTGTGGGTCACAAGCACGGTGATATCGCAGTTTTCCTTTCCGGACAGAGTATCCGGTCCGTATCTGCGCAGCTTGCAGAAGGACGACATAGGAAGGTCTGTCAGGACAAGCTCATTGCCCGACGTGAAAAAAGCGCTGTTGTTTTCGTCCGTGAACGCGGAGCCTCTGCCGAGAAATCGCAGTATTTCACGCATATCAATATACCACCTTGTTTCGTCCCGTTTCCTTGGCAGTGTAGAGATGCTCGTCCGCGGCACTTATGTTGTCTTCAATTGACATATCCGGGTCAAACTGACGGCAGCCGAAGCTGACTGTATATTTGATGACAGTTCCCGCTGCGTCACAGGAAGAATCCATTATATCCTTTCTGATGCTCTCCGCCTTTTCCACGCACTGTTCAAGGCTGTAATCGGGCATCATCATTATAAATTCCTCGCCGCCCCAACGATAAACGCACTGTTCCTCATCGCAGGCACCCGAGAGCTTTGACGCGTTGAACGCGAGCACCGCGTCTCCGGCATTGTGTCCGTATGTGTCGTTGACCCTCTTGAACTTGTCGATATCGCAGATAAACATACTGAGCGGTCTGCCCTCTTCAAGCAGCTTGGTGTACTTCTTCGAGAAATCGCTGTAAAAACCCATTCTGTTTTTAAGCCTTGTCAGCTTGTCGCGGTGTGAGTTTTCAAGGAAGGTCTCGGATTCGAGAGTAATGCCACATACTATCGCCGCGAGCGAAAGGCAGCGCACGTCGCGCTCCTCGTCAAAGCCGCCGTCGAGCTTGTTTATCACCTGCAGCGCTCCGATAAACTCACCGTTCACATCGGCTATCGGCATTACAAGTATAGACTTTGTGACATAGCCCGTCTTTTTATCCACGGCGGAGTTGAAATTCGGATCGTTGTACGGGTCATTGGTTATCACGACGCGCTGCTCTTTCAGCGCCTTGCCGACAAGACCGGTGGTGTCGGGTATGATTATCCTGTCCACACCGGACGCGGACGCAGTCCACAGCTCGTGCTTGTACTTGTCCCATTTCCAGAAGCTCGCCCTGTCCGCGCCGACAAGGGACTTGCCGAGCTCGGTAAGGTATGAGAACAGAACGGAGTGATCGTTCTTCTTGTTGCTGCACATATCGGTATAGAGCCTGTTACAGATGTCATAGATCTCTTCAAGCTGTTTTTCGCCGTTTCTTATCATAATATTTCCCTCCGAGAAAGATACTTAAATTACCTGACTGTTAAAATTATACCATATACAGAAGAGAAAAGCAATAGTAAAAGAGAACAGAAATAAATGAAAAATTTGAACAGACAGCTGCGGGGACGCGGGTTCCTTTCCGCACGGCATCACCCGAATTTTACGGTGACTTTTTTCATTTCCGATATTGTGTATATCGCAGCTTTATGGTATAATATACCTGCGGACGGACGTTCTGTATTAAAAATGAGTGATAAACGGAGAAAATCATGACCGACAAAACCAAAATTTCCGATTACAGCGCGTATGTCTTTGACCTTTACGGCACGCTGATACAGATGAGCACGGACGAGGAGGAGCTCCCGTTCTGGCAGAAAATGGCAGAGCTTTACGCCGTTTATGGTGCGGATTACACCGCGGCGGGACTGCGCAGAGAATACAAGCGGCTCACAAAAGAGGAAGAACGCAGGCTTATAGAGGCGACAGGCTGCCGCATACCCGAGGTAAAGCTGGAACGGGTATTCGAGCGCCTGCTGACCGAGGCGAAGCAGACCCACCCTACCTCCCACATCATCGGCGGACGCACGGACGAGATCGCGTATTACATATCCAACTCGTTCCGGCTTATGTCGCGGCATAAAATGAAGCTGTATCCGTATGTGCCGGAGCTGCTGACAAGGCTGCACGAGCTCGGAAAAGGCGTATATATGCTGTCGAACGCGCAGGCGGTATTCACCACGCCCGAAATAGAACAGCTCGGACTTACGCGGTATTTCGACGATATTTTCCTGTCATCGGATATCGGGATAAAGAAGCCGGAAGCTGCATTCTTTGAAAAGCTGATAGCAAAACACTCGCTTGACCCGGCAAAGACCGTTATGGCAGGCAACGATTTTTACGCGGATATCGGCATTGCCGTCGCCTGCGGGACAGTCGGCGCTCACATAAATTCCGACAGGCTGACTGCACGCGAGCGTACCGCGCAGAAAAAAGCACTCGAAGCGGAGTACGGCAGGAATATCGGCAGCGTATTTGAATTTGACAGCATAAAGGATATGTACCTTTCACTGGTATGACAATACACGGAGGGAAAAAATGAGCACAGACGCGATCATCGGGAAATTCGGGCTTGACGACACGGAAAAAGCCGCGTTTTATGATTATATTGCAAACAGATTTGAAGGCTGCGAGGAAAACCCCGAGCCGGACGAGAGCTTCCTGCAAACGTGGGAAAGCATCATCAGCTATGCCGGGATCTTCGGTGCTGCGAAAGCTGTCAATGAGCGGATATGCCGCCAGCGCCCGACGGAGTTCTGCTCACCGGAAAAGCTCGAAATGAGCATTTATTCGTCGTTTGCGGGCAGGATACCGGTCATTTTTACGCCCGATACGCGCGATTTTGAACAGCTTGTGACAAATATCGCGTACAAGGGAGTGCGCCCGGAGAACATCTCGCAGACCGGCGCTTCGTTCCTGCACGGCAAGTCCACACGGTTCATGATACTTTCGGCAAAGCCGTACAGCAACGTTCCCGCGTCCGAGCTCGGACTTGACGACGGGGATAAATGGGCGGAGATGTCGTTCAGGCTTCGCCGCGCCCACGAATGTACGCATTATTTCACCAAGCAGGTGTTCGGCGTAACGAACAATATACTGCACGACGAGATTATGGCGGACTTTATCGGGATATACGAAGCGGCAGGATTTTACAGGGCGGAATGGTTTCTGCGCTTTATGGGCATAATAAAGGGCAGCGGCGAACGGCTGGTATTTTACACCTCGGAGCTCTCCCCGAAGGTGCGCGACGCGGTCTCGGAGCTGCTTGCCGAAGCGGCGTACAAGCTCGAAGCGTGGTCTCTCACACCGGACTTCGCTGCAATGACGAACGCGGAAAGAATAAAGCTGATGTGCCGTAAGGGACTCGCGGGCATCGCGCAAATGATGTGAATATGATACTTAATCCGGACAGTCTGTTGACAAAAACGGAAAAAAAGTGGTATAATAACGTTGTAGCATAATATGAAACGGAGGCAGACAATGAAGCAGATAACGATCGACGCTACAATGGACAACCTGCCGATAGTCTTTGATTTCCTGCTGCAGTCGCTTACCGAATGCGGCGCGTCAAAAAGCCAGATGCGGCAGATAAAGCTCTGCGTTGAGGAAATATACATAAATATTGTAAATTACGCATACACTCCGGGAAAAGGAAAAGCCCTCATCACGTTCGATACCGTGGGGGAAAAGGACAGCCCTCCCGTGCGTGCGGTCATTTCGTTCACGGACAGGGGCGCGCCCTTCGATCCGCTCTCACAGGAGGACCCGAACACCGAGCTCGGCCTCGATGATACACCGATCGGCGGTCTCGGGATCTTCATAGTCAAGGAGACTATGGACAGCGTGAGCTATGAGCGCAGGGACGACAAGAACATCTTCACAATGGAAAAGACCATTGATCTTCAGGCAGGCTGACAAAGGAGGAAAGCTGTATGAACTTTGATAAGACACCGGACGGAAAAACACTTACCGTCGAGCTCAACGGACAGATAGATTCGGTAAATATAAATGATATAGAAAAGGAACTGCTTGAGGAAGTCGAGGGCGTGACCGATCTCACATTCGATATGACGAACCTTGAGTATATATCCTCCGCGGGACTTCGTGTGCTGCTGCAGATGCAGAAGATGATGAAGAAGCGCGGGAATATGGTCATAAAGAACGCGAACGGTAATGTCATGGACATATTCAAGGTCACGGGATTTGTGAAGCTGTTAAATATAGTATAATATCGGAAAGGCTCCGCAGTATGTGGAGTCTTTTTTATGTCCGGAAAGACGCGGCGCAGTATTGCGATGCGTCTTTTTTTCAACAGCAAAATTTCATTTTGTGTATATTGCACAAAATGCTTATCTTCATTTTGAACGTATGTACAAATTTGCATTTACAGGCAAAAGTTGTATTTACAATTTCCGTGAAATGTGTTATCATTTATAAAAAGAAGTATTGTCACTTGTATCATATACAGAAAAGGGAGGGTCAATTTGGAAGATTACAAATATCTCGCCATTGTGGATTGGGTAAAAAAGTATATCGCAGACGAGCACCTGAAGGCCGATGACCGCTTCCTTACCGAAAAGGAGCTCTGCGCCATACATAACGTGAGCAGACAGACCGTAAGACAGGCTCTAATGAAGCTCGAAAGCGACAACATCATCAAGCGTGTACGCGGCAGCGGTACATTCGTGAGCGGCGGAAATCAGCCCCGCCCCGTTGTTACAGGAAATGTCGGCGTGGTCTCCACTTATTTCAGCGATTACATCTTCCCGCATATCATCACCGGTATAGAAGGCGTTCTCAACGACGCGGGCTGCCCAATACAGCTTGCGATCACGCACAATCTCGTTTCCGAGGAGACGCAGGCTTTGAAAAGTATGCTGACCAACGGCGTCCGCGGACTTATCGTAGAACCGTCGAAAAGCGCCCTGCCCAACCCCAATGCCGCGCTCTATAAGGAGATACGCGAAATCGGGATACCGCTCGTGTTCTTCAACGCGAAGTACGAATGGTCAGACTTTCCTTACGTCGCAATGGATGATACCGCGGCGGGCAGGATAGTCACGGATCACCTGTTTGACTGCGGTCACGACAAGATCTCGGGACTGTTCGTATTTGATAATATGCAGGGTCACAAGCGCTACCTCGGCTTCACGGAAAGCTGTCTTGCGCACGGAAAGACCGATGCGGAGCAGAACGTAATGTGGTACGCGGCGGAGGACAGCGCAAAGCTGTTCATTTACAACAAGCGCCGCATACTCGATATGCTCGAAAACTCGACGGCAGTTGTCTGCTTCAACGATATGCTCGCCCTCAATCTGCTGAAATTCTGCCGCGAGAACGGGATAAGAGTACCGGACGATATTTCCGTAGTCGGTATAGACAACTCAAAGTACGCGGCAATATGCGATATTCCGCTCACTACCGCGCATCACCCGCACGGACGTCTCGGCGAAGCCGCGGCGGAAGCCCTGCTGCGGTGCATGGAAAACCCGGAGCTCGGCAGGCACGATATCATTTTCACGCCGGAGCTTGTGGTGAGAGAGTCGGTAAAGAGGCTGTAACAAAGCGCGATGACAGGCGAAGGGAGGGGATCTTATGGAGGCTGCTGCGGCTGTAAGAGAGACCGCGGGCGACATCATAAGACCGGATACGGGCAGGATCAAGGAGCTGCTGCGCAGCGGAAGTCTCGATTCCTGCGGACAGGTGCTCGATGATGTGCTCAAACAGACGGGCTTCTTTAATATCCAATCTTTTATGGTGCGGCTGTACATTTGTATGGACATATTCGTTGCCGCAAAGGATTTCGCTTCCGAGATAGGCGTTACCGACGAGCAGTTCACCCGCCGCTTTGGTACGGTCAGAGACATCGAAAAGAAAATGATAGGCGCGGGTAAAATGGCGGAATACCTGTACGAGACGATAAGCCAGTGCATAATGTGGCGCGCCTCGTCGGTCAGGGACAGCTTTTCCGATGCCGTCGAAAAAGCCAAGGCTTACATAGACAGCAACTATATGAATTACGACATTTCGCTGCGCACGGTGGCGGACTCGGTAGGGCTCAGCCCTGCGTATCTGAGCGGACTTTTCAAGAAGGAAGCGGGTCAGAACCTGTCGGATTACCTCACCGACGTGCGGATAAACAAGGCAAAGAGCCTGCTGTGCTGCACATCGAAAATGGTTTATGAGGTGGCATACGAAGTCGGCTTCCATGATTACAAATATTTCAGCCAGATCTTCAAAAAGCATACCGGGCAGACACCCCGGCAGTTCCAGAACAGCGCAAATGTCTGCTAACTAAATCCAAATCTGTACCTGTATTGTAACATTTATAACAAATTGCAATTTTGCAGTAAAATTTTAAACCTTTTCATAAATATATTAGGTATAAATGTATGTACAAATTGTTTATAATGATAGTACAAGTTATTAACGAAGCATAAGCTCCGTTATATAAACGCATCGAAAATTTTTCAAACAATTGGAGGAATGTTCTATGAAATTAAGAAAACTTTTGTCGGCTGCTATCGGCACAATGCTCTGTATGGCTATGGTTGCAGGCTGCGGTCAGTCCGCTCCCGCTGCAACTCAGGCTGCAACTCAGGCTGCTACTCCCGCTGCAAGCGATAAGCTCATCAAAGTCGGCATAATCAACAATGACCCGAACGAGTCCGGCTATCGTACAGCTAACGATAAGGATCTCCAGAAGACATTCTGCGAGGCAAACGGATTCGACGCTTCCTTCGCATACAGCCTCAAGAACGACGAACAGATCACAGCTGCTCAGAAGTTCATTCAGGACGAGGTTGACTATCTGCTCCTTTCCGCTGCCGATACAGCAGGCTGGGATACAGTTCTCAAGGACGCACAGACCGCGGGCGTTAAGGTTATACTCTTTGACCGTACGATAGACGCTGATGAAAGTCTCTACGAAGCATCCATAGTTTCCGATATGGCTAAGGAAGGTCAGACAGCAGTTGACTGGCTGGTAGGTCAGAACCTCGACAAATACGAAGTTATCCACCTTCAGGGTGTAATGGGCTCCGCTGCTCAGAAGGGACGCTCCGGCGCTCTCGATACAACAGCCAAGGAAAAAGGCTGGACAATAGTTACACAGCAGACAGCTGAATGGAACGCTGAAAAGGCTCAGCAGATCGTTCAGTCCGCTATCGACTCCGGCAAGTCCTTCAACGTAATCTACGCAGAGAACGACGATATGGCTAAGGGCGCTGTTGCTGCTCTTGATAAGGCTAACATCTCTCACGGCGTAGGCAAGGACGTTATCGTAATGGGCTTTGACTGCAACAAGTGGGCGCTTGAAGAACTCCTCGCACAGAACTGGAACTATGACGGACAGTGCAACCCGTTCCAGTCCTCCTACATCAAGGAAATCATCGACACACTCGAAAGCGGCGGAACAATCAGCCAGAAGACCATTATAATGGACGAAAAGGGCTTTGACGCATCTACTATCACACAGGAAGATGTTGACAACTACGGTATCTGATGAACCGTTATCGGCAAATGAATAAATAAGAGCTTTTAGTGCGGTGCGGCATATAGAAATACTGTATGTCCCCGCACTAATTCTTTAAGGCGCACAGCGCCAAAAGAATACTTGATAATTGATAATTGACAATTACCGGGTGACATATCGGAATACGAAGTTTTATTTACAATCAGAAGAAATGTGAAAAAACGTCGCCGCAGGCGACACCTCAATTATCAATTATCAATTGTCAATTATCAATTAATTTCAAGTCAGGAGGGTATGGAATGCGCGAAGGCTCACTTTTGGAAATGCGCGGGATATATAAGTCTTTCCCGGGCGTAAAGGCGCTGCAGAATGTCGATTTCACTCTTCGCAAGGGCGAGATACACGCTCTTATGGGTGAGAACGGTGCAGGTAAATCCACACTTATAAAGGTGCTCACGGGCGTACACGTTAAGGACGAGGGCGAGATCTTCATAAAAGGTCACGAGGGCGCGGTGCAGATACGTTCACCGCAGGAGGCCCAGCGTGTCGGAATAAGCACGGTATATCAGGAAATTTCCCTGTGTCCCAACCTGTCGGTGGCGGAGAACATCTTCATCGGCAGAGGCAAGGGTTTAAAGGTAAACTGGAGAGAAATGAACCGCAGATCGGCGGAGCTGCTTGATTCGCTCGGTATCGCGGTAAAGCCCACGCAGCAGCTCGCAAGCTGCTCTATCGCCGTTCAGCAGATGATCGCGATCGCGAGAGCGGTGGATATGGAGTGCAGCGTGCTCATTCTCGACGAGCCCACTTCCTCGCTGGACGAATCCGAGGTAGCGAAGCTGTTCAAGCTTATGCGCCAGCTGAAAGACCGCGGCGTTGGTATCATATTCGTAACGCACTTCCTCGATCAGGTGTATGAGGTCTGCGACAGGATAACCGTTCTTCGTGACGGACAGCTCGTGGGAGAATACGAGATAGAGAGCCTGCCGCGCGTTCAGCTCGTATCGAAGATGCTCGGCAAGGAGCTCGACGATATGGCGGATATCAAGAACGATTCCGCGAAGTTCACCGACGACGGCGGTACTCCGGTATATGAGGCGCAGAACCTTTGCAGCACCGAGGGCATCAAGCCCTTCGATTTCAGCATAAAGCGCGGCGAGGTCAACGGCTTCACGGGACTGCTCGGCTCCGGACGAAGCGAGTGCGTGCGTGCGATATACGGTGCGGATCCCGTTACGAGCGGTACCGTAAAGATGAACGGAACGCCGGTGAAGATCACCAAGCCGAAGGACGCCATGAAGAACGGTATCGCGTACCTGCCGGAAGACAGAAAGCGCGACGGTATCGTCGGAGACCTGTCCGTGCGTGAGAACATAATCCTCGCACTTCAGGTCAAGACGGGATTTTTCAGACCGTTCTCGAAGGCTAAGGCTACCGAGTTCGCAGAAAAGTACATAAAGCTGCTCGATATAAAGACCGCGTCGGTCAACACGCCGATAAAGTCGCTGTCCGGCGGTAATCAGCAGAAGGTAATACTCGCGCGGTGGCTGCTCACCGATCCGAAGTATCTGATACTCGACGAGCCCACAAGAGGTATCGATGTCGGTACAAAGGTGGATATACAGAAGCTCGTGCTTAAACTCGCGTCCGAGGGAATGAGCATAACCTTCATTTCGTCGGAGACGGACGAGATGCTGCGTACCTGCTCGCGCCTGCTCGTAATGCGCGACAGAAAGCTCGTCGGAGAACTAACGGGCGATCAGCTCACACAGAATACTATCATGGAAACTATTGCCGGAGGTGACAGGAAATGACGAAAAAGCTCGATCCGCACGGCGGAGGTTCGGCTATCACGGGAATATTCAGAAACCAGATCTTCATTCCCTTTGCCGCACTGATGCTGCTCGCGATATTCAATCTCATTGCCGATCCCTCCTTCTTCGCCATCACAATGAACAATAACAGCGCGGGTTATCCCGTACTGTCGGGACAGCTCATAACCATTATAGACAACGGCTCGGAGCTGGCGATACTCGCTATCGGTATGACGCTCGTTACCGCGTCCTCAAGAGGACAGGATATCAGCGTGGGTGCGGCTATCGCAATAAGCGGAAGCGTGCTGCTGCGCGTGCTCTGCGGCACGGATACGCGTCCGGAAACAATGCAGGCTCCGATAATCGTCGGCTTTATCGTTGCGGCGATCGCGGCAATGGCATTCGGCGCTTTCAACGGCGTGCTCGTAGCGTATTTCAGGATCCAGCCTATGGTTGCGACGCTGATACTCTTCACCGCGGGACGTTCTATCGCGGCATGGATAAACAACAACGAGCTCCCGATAGTTCCCGGTGAGGAATTCAAATACTTCGGCGGCTATATCCCCGGTATCCCGGTACCCACACCGTTCCTTATCGCAATACTCTGCTTCATACTCACATGGCTGATGCTTAAATTCACAAATATCGGACTTTATTCGCAGTCCGTCGGAATCAACGAAAAGACCTCCCGCCTCAACGGTCTCAACCCCGAGCTCATCAAGCTCACGACTTATGTCATTCTCGGACTGTGCGTTGCGGTGACCGGTCTTATCAAGGTCAGCAGACTTTCGACAATAAACTACTCCGTAATAGCGAAGGATATAGAAATGGACGCTATCCTTGCGGTTGCGCTCGGCGGAAACTCGCTCAGCGGCGGTAAGTTCAATATGGCGGCATCTATCCTCGGCGCTTACGTTATACAGTTCCTCACGACTACGCTGTATAAGTTCGATGTTCAGGCAACGGCGCTCCCCGCATACAAGGCTGTGGTAGTTATCGTGCTGGTAGTGCTCAGCGCCCCCGTGGTAAGAGAAAAGACGGCAAGGCTCGCAAAAAAGCTCCGCTCGTCAAAGACACCCGCGGAAAATCACGCGTAAGGAGGTAACCGTATATGTCAACAAAAGCAATATCCGGCAGACGCGGCGGTCTGCTGAAAAATATGACGGATACCAACCTTCTTACCTCGATAACCGTTGCGGTATTCGTTGTAATGTATGTGTGCGCGGTTGCTTTCCTTCAGGAAGGATTTCTGAAGCCGCAGACATTGTTCAATCTTCTTAACGCAAACGCGGCGCTCATTATCCTCGCCTGCGGCATGACCCTCGTAATGATAACCGGCGGTATCGACATCTCTGTCGGCGGGGTTACGGCACTCGTAAGCATGAGCTGCGCGGTGCTGCTCGACAAGCAGGGCGGTGACGTTGTCGGCGCGATATTCCTCGCGGTAGGAATAGGCCTCGCGTTCGGTCTCGTTCAGGGCTTCCTCGTTGCGTACCTCGAAATACAGCCGTTCATCGTTACCCTCGCGGGAATGTTCTTTGCCCGCGGTATGACCACTATCGTAAACAAAGACCCGTTCAACGTTGCTAACGAGGGCTTTGTGGCACTCAAGGAAACAAGACTTATCATTCCGCTTCTCGGCTCCGTAAATAAGAAGGGCATTTACGTTGACGCGTACATAGAGATAGGCGTTGTTGTGGCACTGCTTATCGTGGCGCTGCTTTTCATAATGCTTAAATGGACAAAGACAGGCCGTAACTTCTACGCTGTCGGCGGCAACAGACAGAGCGCACTTATGCTCGGTATCAACGTCAAGCGCACCACATTCTTCTCATACGTCATCTGCGGTCTTCTCGCAGGTATCGGCGGATTTGTATATTTCATGCACGTCGGCTCCGGCTCGCCTTCACACGCTACGGGCGCGGAAATGAACGCGATCGCATCGTCGATCATCGGCGGCACGATGCTCACGGGCGGTGTCGGAAATATCATCGGCACACTGTTCGGTACAATGTCGCTCGCGCTTATCCAGACAATAGTTTCGTCCGTCGGTCTCGATCAGGCATGGTGGACGGGTATAACCATAGCGGCTATGCTGTGCATATTCCTTGTTGTACAGAGCGTGATAATCTCGCGCCGCAAGAAGAGAAACAATTCGTCACAGGAAGCGGAAGCTACGGAGGGAGAAAACAAAAATGCAGCTGACAGAAAAAAAGAATGAAATACTTGACGGAAAAGCCGTCATAGGAATTGAGTTCGGCTCGACAAGAATAAAGGCTGTCCTTATCGGAAGTGACAGCGCTCCGCTCGCGTCCGGCGTTCACGACTGGCAGAACGAGCTTGCGGACGGAGTATGGACATACTCGCTCGACGCGGTGAAGAACGGGCTGCAGTCCTGCTTCGCAGACCTCATGAAGAACGTAGAGAGCGAATACGGCGTGCAACTCACAAAAGCTGCGGGAATGGGCATTTCCGCAATGATGCACGGATATCTTGTGTTTGACGAAAACGACGGGCTTCTCGTTCCGTTCCGCACTTGGAGAAACACCATGACCGCGGAGGCTGCGGAAAAGCTCACGGCGGAGTTCGGCTTCAATATCCCCCAGCGCTGGAGCATAGCGCACCTGTATCAGGCAATACTCAAAAACGAGCCGCATATCGGCAATATCCGCTTTATGACCACACTTGCGGGATATGTGCATTACCTGCTGACCGGCAGGAAGGTCATCGGCATAGGCGACGCGTCCGGCATCTTCCCTATTGACCCCGAGGCAAAGAACTACGACGCGGATATGACAGCGAAGTTCGACAGGCTGACAGAAGGTACGGGCT
This sequence comes from Ruminiclostridium sp., assembly GCA_017395555.1. GTDB lineage: Bacteria > Bacillota > Clostridia > Oscillospirales > Ruminococcaceae > Ruminiclostridium_E. The sequence goes on from JAFPUE010000027.1 coordinate 74,284, forward strand.
TCGGAATGAAGCTGTCCGACATACTGCCGGAGATAGTTCCCGTCGGCGAATGTGCGGGAACGCTCACTGAGAGCGGCGCTAAGCTGCTTGATCCGACGGGCGTGTTCGGTGCGGGAGTGCCGCTTTGTCCGCCGGAGGGCGATGCGCAGACCGGTATGGCAGCAACAAACAGCATTACCCCGAGAACCGGAAATGTGTCCGCGGGAACCTCCATTTTCTCAATGATAGTTCTCGAAAAGAATCTTTCCTCGGCTCATAAGGAAATAGACATCGTTACAACTCCGAACGGTGACCCCGTCGCAATGGTACACTGCAACAACTGCACGACTGACTTCGACGCGTGGGTGAAGGTGTTCGGCGGACTGCTCACAAAGGCGGGCGTGGAGCTCCCGAAGGGCAAGCTGTACTCGATGATATATGAGCTGGCAGCGGAGGGCAATCCGGACTGCGGCGGCGTGATATCCTACAACTACTACGCGGGCGAGCCCGTGACCGATACGGCGAGCGGAAAGCCGCTTGTTATGCGTGACCCGGACTCCGCGTTCACGATACAGAACCTTGCGAGAAGCCTTGTTTATTCCTGCGTTGCCACACTTAAAATAGGCATGGATATCCTTACAGGCGAAGAAAAAGTCGCACTCGATATGATCTACGCGCACGGCGGTCTTTTCAAAGACCCAGTACCGAGCCAGAGCATACTTGCGGCGGCGCTCAATACCGACATCACGCTTATGAGCAGTGCCGGAGAGGGCGGCGCGTGGGGAATCGCCCTGCTTGCCCGGTTCATGGGACGCACGGACAGATCCGAAACGCTGACCGGATATCTCAACAACCGCGTATTTGCGGGCATGAGCGGCAGCACGGTATCACCGACGCAGCGTGATATCGACGGCATAAGCGCATATATGACCGCTTACCGCAAAGGTCTTGCCGCAGAGAGAGCAGTAATTGATAATTAACAGACAGTATTCTTTCCTCAAAGTTCTTTTCATAGAGAAAACCGCCGGGTGTTCGTCACTCAGCGGTTCTCTTTTTATTATAGTAAATGAAGTCTTCGCCAACCCCACTGCATTTCTCGCTGCAGCCGCCCATAGAAGAGGCTCTGAAATACTGCATTTATTTAGGGTGTCCAGCACCCTTTTTTAAAGGGGGCTGGCGGGGTCGCAGGGGCAGCGCCCCCGTCTTAAAAGTCTCAAAAAGTCTCGAAGTCTCTCAACGCTTCTCACTTATCTTTCAGCATATATTCGAGCGAGTCTGTAAGGGCGAGGACGCTGGCGTTGATGATATCGCGGGAGGCGCCTACGGTGGTCCATGTGTTTTCGCCGTCGGTACTCTCAATCAGCACACGGGTGATCGCGGCGGTGCTGTCATTTGACGTGATTACACGCACCTTAAAGTCTATCAGGTGCATTTTTTTGAGCTCGGGGTAGAACACTTCCAGCGCCTTTCGGAGCGCCTTATCTATCGCGTTTACCGGTCCCTCGCCCTCGTCGGCGGTTATCTCCGAGCGGTCACCCACACGCACCTTGACGAGCGCATTCGCCTTCTCGGTGTAGGCGCTCCCGTCGATGTCGTCCATGGACGAGATTATCCGGTAATGATCTATCTCGAAATGCGGTCTGAACCTGCCGAGCTCCTTCAACACCATAAGCTCAAAGCTCGCGGAAGCCGCTTCAAATTTGAAGCCCTGACTTTCAAGCTCCTTCAGCTTGTCCGTAACTTCCTTTGTTACGCTGCTCGATTTGGTCAGCGAACCGTCTATCTGCTGCAGCCGCGGCAGCACCGACGAGCGCCCCGACATTTCGCTGAGCGGGAAGTTGCGGCGGTTGCCGACAAGCTGCGGGTCAACGTGCTCGAACGTTTTGCTGTTCTTCGCAACACCGTCCGCGTGCATACCGCCCTTGTGCGCAAACGCGGAAGTCCCGATATACGGCATATTCGCGGGGAGCCGCACATTCGCGATCTCGCTTATATACATCGCGGTCATCGTGATATCCGCGAGCCGCTCGCTCGTGAGGATATTATATCCGAGCTTCAACTGCAGATCGGGTATAACCGTCGTGAGTGCGGCATTTCCGCAGCGTTCACCTATTCCCGTGAATGTTCCCTGAACCTGTGACGCGCCTGCCTTGACCGCAGAAACGGTGTTTGCAGCCGCACAGCCCGTGTCGTTGTGGCAGTGTATGCCGAGCTGCACCTTTATCGTCTTTTTGACTTCCTTGACCGCCTTGGATATCTCGTCCGGGAAGCTGCCGCCGTTCGTGTCGCAGAGGATTATCGACGATGCGCCAGCCTTCTCGGCGGTTTTCAGCACTTCGATCGCGTAGGCGGGATCGGACTTGTAGCCGTCGAAGAAATGCTCCGCGTCGAAGAAAACCGTCCTGCCCTTTGAACAGAGGTAGGCGATCGACTCGCGTATCATCCGCAGATTTTCTTCAAGCGTCGTTCCGAGTATGCAGTCAACATGCAGATCCCACGCCTTGCCGAAAACGGAGATATACTTCGTCCCGCATTCAAGAAGCGCGGCGATCCCCTCGTCGTCCTGCGGAGCGGTGTCCTTGCGTGCAGTCGAACCGAACGCGCATATCTTTGATGTCGTGAACGAGTGCTCCGCGGCTTTTTTGATAAATTCCATATCCTTCGGATTGGAATAAGGGTTGCCCGCTTCTATATAGTCAATGCCGAGCCTGTCGAGCGCAACGGCGATCTTCATCTTGTCCCATACGGAAAAGCTGATCCCCTCGCCCTGTGCTCCGTCGCGCAGCGTTGAATCAAGTATCTCGATCTTCTTCATAATATCAATCCCCCGATATATGTAATAGTAACATATATCGGGGGATTTGTCAAATCATTCCGGCATTATTTGTACGCCAAAAGAATTTTACTTTTTGTTTCATTTTGCCCGCGAAAAGTGATGTTTTCCTTTTGCCATTTCCTGCCGGCGTGGCGAGTTACTTTCCGTCTACAGCGACGGAAAGTAACCAAAGGTCAATGCAGGATGCATTGAGACGGCTGCCAAAAGCGCGCAGCAGCACGATGCTGCGGACGTTGTCACCAAAAACGCGCACGAAGCGCGTATAAAAGTGACAACAAAAGGATTGCGCGAATAAAAGCAGCCG
>JAFPUE010000028.1 GCA_017395555.1 Ruminiclostridium sp.
GATCAAGGGTGTATCCTTCCAGTGCTGCCCGTCCGCTCTTATCTACAGAAGATCTATAGCTAAGGACGTTCTCGGTACAGACGATCCCGATCAGGTACAGGCTGCTCTCGATTCTTGGGCAAAGTATGACGACGTAGCTAAGCAGGCTAAGGATAAGGGCTACTACATGCACGCTTCCTTCGCTGAGACATACCGTGTATTCTCCAACAACGCTGACGGTCCTTGGGTTTCCGGCGGCCAGCTGACAATACCGGCAGTTGTAGATCAGTGGACAGAGCAGGCTAAGTCCTACTTCGATAACGGCTACATCATCGATACATGCCCCGGCATCTGGGATGATGGTAAGAACGCTGAAATGTTCGCAACAGGTAAGACAATGTGCTTCTTCGGTCCTGCATGGTACTTCAACTTCTGCATGGGCAACGCACAGGATCCCGACAACGGCTGCTTTGGCGACTGGGCTATCTGCAAGGGACCGCAGGGTCACTTCTGGGGCGGTACATGGATCCTCGCAGCAACAGGCACAGACAACGGCGATCTCGTTGCTAAGGTTATGAAGGCATTCACAGAGGACGAAGCTGTTTGTGAGAACCTCATCGTTAACGAAGGTCAGTTCACAAACAACAAGAAGGTTAACGAAAAGTTCGCTAACGATCCGTCCTTCGGCGTTGAGTTCCTCGGTGGTCAGAACGCTACTGCAGTATTCTGCGGCATGACAGACTCCATCAAGTGGGAGAACGCTACAATCTACGATCAGGCTTGCAACGAAGGTTACCAGAACTTCATCAAGACCTACATCAACGGCACAACAACTAAGGAAGCTTCCCTCGCTGACTTCTACACCTACATCAACGAGAAGTATCCTGCAGTTCAGACTCCGTAAGTCATCTTACAGAAAATTGCATAATTGCTGATTAATGAGGCGAGGCAAGCAACTTGCTTCGCCTCTTAATTAACATAATATTAACTATGAGAGGATAACGGCTTATGAGTTCGACAACACAAGCTGCACCGGTAAAGCATAAGTCAATAAGCTACGCGCGCTGGGGATATTTCTTCATTGCGCCGTTTGTTCTTGTTTATCTGACTTGCTCGCTCATACCGCTGCTTTCTACTTTTTACAATTCACTGTTTGAAAACTACATGGACGGTCTGAAACAGATCGGCCCCAATTTCGTAGGTCTTGACAACTTCGTGACAATATTCACGCCCCGTTCATCCGACGGTAAGCTCGAAGTTCTGAGCTATACCGGCAACACACTCATAATGTGGGTAATGGGTGCTGTTCCTCAGATCGTATTCGCTCTTCTCCTCGCTGTAATCTTCACGAGTGAGAGAATGAAGATCAAGGGTCAGGGATTTTTCAAGACCGTAATTTATATGCCTAACCTGATAATGGCGTCGGCATTCGCAATGCTGTTCTTCCAGATATTCTCGTCTGTAGGACCTATTAACCAGATAATTATTGCGAACGGCGGTTCCGCATTCCTGTTCTTCGATCAGATGTGGTCCGCACGAACGATCATCGCATTTATAAACTTCCTTATGTGGTTCGGTAATACCACGATCCTCCTTATGGCAGGTATCATGGGTATCGATCAGAGCCTCTTCGAAGCAGCTTCCATAGACGGTGCGAGCTCCACTCAGGTGTTCTTCCGCATCACTATCCCGCTGCTTATGCCGATCATCGTCTTCGTTGTCATCACTGCCCTCATAGGCGGTCTCCAGATGTTCGACGTACCCCAGATCATCACCTCCGGTAAGGGCAACCCGAGCAACACCACAAAGACGCTCGTTATGGCTCTTAACGGCTATATCGGTTTGAGTAAGAACTACGGTATGGCAGGTGCTTATTCCTTCTTCCTGTTCATAGTAACAGGTGCTCTGAGCTTTATCGTATTCAGATTCACAGAGCCTAAGAAGGACAATAAGAAAGGGGGTAAGAAGTAATGGCAAGCAAAATGGAATACATAGATAAGGGCAATAAGACATCGTTATTCTTATCAAGGCTTGTTTCTTACATCTTCCTTGTCTTTGTAACTATACTCAGCTTATTCTCCTTTTATCTCCTTATAATCAACTCCTCCAGAAGCAATGCACAGCTGCAGGCAGGTTTTGAGTTCTTACCCAAGGAGCACTTCTTCGATAACCTCGCTACTGCGTGGAACGACACCAGCATCTTCTTCCTCCCGCAGGGTATGCTCAACAGCTTTATAGTTGCGGCTCTCACCTGTATCCTTACATCGTACTTCTCCGCTATGACGGCTTACGGTGTCTGCGTATATGACTTCAAGGGAAGAAAGCTTGTACACAAGATAATAATCCTTGTTATGATGATACCCACACAGGTATCCGCACTCGGTTTCGTTCAGCTTGTTAACAACCTCGGACTTACCAACACTTACTGGCCGCTGGTTATCCCGGCAATCGCAGCTCCCTCCACATATTTCTACATGAAGCAGTACATCGACAGTACTCTTCCGCTTGAAATAGTTGAGGCTGCACGAGTTGACGGCTCCAACGAGTTCAGGACCTACAACTTCATCTGCATGCCGATCCTTAAGCCGGCTCTGGCTGTTCAGATGATATTCGCGTTCGTTGCATCGTGGAACAACTTCTTTACTCCGGCACTCATTCTGGACAAGAAGGAAATGTACACACTCCCGATCATGCTTTCTATCGTTCGTTCTCGTATCAACTCTCAGGCGGGCGATATGGGTGAGGTTTACATGATAATCCTCCTTGCGATCGTACCTGTTGTATTAGTTTACCTCTTCCTCTCGAAGTTCATCATCGGTGGTGTAACTCTCGGAAGCGTAAAGGGTTAAAATTATGTCGCGGAACCCGGCAGATTTCTCTGCCGGGTTCTTTGTTTTTCGGCATGAAATTGTCAGGTTCCCGCGGTGCGATAATTAATACAAAAAAATTTTACATACATCTTGCAAAACCGTGCGTTTTGTGGTAAAATAATTACGGCAAAAATTACACTATACCCAAAATCGAGGTGAGAACATAATGACAGCAGACCCCTGCGGGCGAAAACGGAATAACACTAACGCGGGGAAACGCCGTGCGTCATTATGATGTGCCGCGCTCTCCGCACATAAGGAGAGATCGCAATGATAAACACCTACAGATCGGCAGGTGCCGGCATTTCCGAAGTCGAGGAATTTGAGCCGGGCTGCTGGATATCAGCCGTTGCGCCCACCGAAGCAGAGATATCGAAGCTCGAAAACGAGCTTTCCATTGACCGCGACTTCATTCGCTCGGCGCTTGACGAAGAGGAGTCCTCCCGTATCGAGAGCGGGGAAGGGCAGACGCTCATAGTTCTTGACTACCCAGTTGCGGAAAAGAACGACGACGAAACCTTTTCGTATTCAACCTTGCCTATGGGCATAATACTGACCGACTCAAACGTTATATCGGTCAGCCTTTCGCAGAACACAATAATCGAGGATTTTGCCAAGGGCGTTGTAAAGAACGTGAACACGGGCTTCAAGACACAGTTCGTATTCTGTCTGCTGCTGCGTATTGCCGCAAAGTACCTGCAATACCTGAAACAGATAGAGAAGATCTTCAACTACGTTCAAAAGCAGCTGCACACGTCCATGAAGGACGAGCACCTTATCCAGCTGCTCGGTTTGCAGAAATCACTGATTTACTTCTCGACATCGCTCAAATCGACGGAGACGGTGCTCGAAAAGATACTGCGCGGACGTGTAATCAAGCTCTACGACGAGGATCAGGAGCTGCTGGAGGACGTACTCGTCGAGATCAAGCAGGCTATCGAGATGTCGAATATTTACACAAATATCCTGTCAAACACGATGGATGCGTACTCGAACATCATTTCAAACAACATGAACCGCGTTATGAAAGCCCTGACTATCATAACGATCGTGCTTGAAATACCGAATATAATATTTGCGTTCTACGGCATCAACACCGTTGACCTGCCGTTCGCGTACACATGGGTGGCTATCGCGCTCGCGCTTGTGCTCGCGGTGCTCGCAACGTTCATACTGATGAAGAGTAAGTTCCTGAAATAATAATTATAGTATAAAGAAATCCCCCGTTTCGGAAGTTTTCTTTCGTATGCGCCGCGTCCATGCGGCGCTTTGGAAAACTTCCTTATGACATCCGTGTCTTATGGACCGGGGGATTTTCGTTATCAGGCAATATCACAGATGCACAGCCACGGTAAGACTTTTCCCGTCCTTGCTGTACGCCTCGATTCGCCCGCCGTGTGCGGCTGCTATCGACTGCGCCATTGAAAGCCCTATCCCGTAGCCGGGAGTATCGCTGTTGTGCGACGCATCGCCGCGACGGAATCTGTCGAACAGCTCCGGGTGAGCTCCCTTTTCTATGCCGTCCGCAGTATTTTCGGAGGAAAGCGTTATGCGCTTTCCTTTTTTCGTTAGCGTGAAGCGGATATACCCGTTTTCGGGCGTGTATTTCACCGCGTTGTCCGCCATTATCGAGCATAGCTTTGCTGTCATGCTCCTGTCGCCTTTGAACGTGATATCCGGCTGAATGTCGGCGATGAACGAGATACCCTTGTGTTCCGCCATAAGTGAGAACGGGTCAAGTATCTCGGCTACCGTCTCCGAAAGCGTGAAGCTCTCGAATGTCAGCTTTGCCGAGCCCTCGTCCATTCTCGCGAGCTGCACCAGCTCATTCGTCAGCGTGGACAGGCGCTCCGTCTGCGTGGTGATACCCCTTGTCCACTTGCTCTCTCCCTGCTCCATTTCGATGACCTCGGTGCAGGAATTGATGACCGCGAGCGGCGTTTTCAGCTCGTGTCCGGCATTCGTGATAAACTTCTTCTGCTTCTCATAGCTCTCCGCGACAGGCTTTGTGACAATTCCGGAGAAAATGACTATCAGTACGAAAACGGCTGCCGCGGCACCGCACGCGACGAGTATGCTTATCATCATAAACTCGTACACCGAGCGAAGCGCACGGGTGCGGTCTATGAAGATGCACAGGCTGCCGGTATCCGTTTTCTTGACGAGATATTTGTAGCTGCCGGTATAACCGCGGGTCTGTCCGGCGGCGATAACACTTTTTGCCATTTCGAGCGCGTCGTCAGACGATATCGCGGCGATCCTGCCCGTGTCTATGCGTTCGGGAGTCCCGTTCTCGCGGACGGCGGTCGTGAAATAACGCGTTTCGTAGGGCGTTTCCTCGGTTATAAGGTCCTTCCCGAACATATCCCCTCCGCGTCCGCGTGGCTCGTTCTGCGGCATGGGCGGCGGTTCGCCGGGTTCATCGGTATCGTCGGGCTTATGCTTTTCCTGCGAAAAGCGCCCGTCGTTTTCCGCGAGCAGATCGAGCAGAATATCCGCTTCCGAGTCGGAGCTGAGATAATTCGCGGTATTCATTGCCGCGACGATGATCGCGAGCACGGCGACAACGGATATCATCGCGGTGATAATGAAGCTCCTGCGCAGCTTTTTTATCATAGCTCTATCTCCGTTGAAGCGCATTCAAAGCCGAGAGAACGGCTTACTGTGTCGGGCTGTGAAGTGCCGGCGTACAGTGTGAAGCGCTTTCCGAATATCTTTCTTTCGCCGTCACTGCCGACAGCCGTGAATGAGCGCTCCGACACGGGTATTTCGATCACCGCGCTTTCTCCCGCCGCGAGAGACACGCGCTTAAATCCGCACAGGCTCACGTTCGGTACGGCGTATTCCGACGTGTCCTTTAAATAGAGCTGGATAACGTCCTCGGATGCGCGGCTGCCGGAGTTTTCGGCAGTCACACGTGCGGTGCCGCTTTCAAAGCTGACGGATGTGCATTTCACATTTCCGTAAGTCAGACCGAAGCCGAACGGGTAGAGAACATTGTCCTGCGCAAATCTGTATGTCCTGTTCTTCATCGAGTAATCCCTGAAATCCGGCAGCTTCTCCGCACTTTCGTAGAACGTCACGGGCAGCTTCCCGGACGGCGATATATCTCCGAAAAGTATCTCCGCGAGCGCTTTTCCGCCTTCCGAGCCCGGATACCACGCGTGAAGCAGCGCACCGGCGTTCCCGGTATGGACATTCACCGCGCTGCCGGCTGCGGTCACGATAACGGTAGGCTTTCCTACGGCGAGTATCTTTTCGATAAGCAGCCGCTGCGACTCCGGAAGCTCCAGATCGCGCTTGTCGCCGGAGGAGAACTCGTTGCCTGTGTCGCCCTCTTCACCCTCGATAGTCGCATCAAGTCCTACGCAGAGCACCACAGCGTCCGCACACTTTGCTGCGGCTGTCGCTTCGGCGTATCTGTCACCCGGCTGCGCGAGCACGGAGACCTTGTCCTTGTAAAGGTGGCAGCCCTCCGCGAATATGACGCGTCCCGGGAAGCTGTCTCTTATACCGTCAAGGAAGGTGACATACCTGTCCGCGCGTCCGTTGTAGTTGCCCTCAAGGGCGGCGCGGCTGTCGGCGTTCGGACCTATGACGGCTATTGTTTTCAGCTTTTCTCTGTCAAGCGGCAGCAGCCCGTCGTTTTTCAGCATGACTATCGAGCGTCTTGCACATTCGAGCGAAGCCCTCCGGCTTTCTTCGGTGCAGACGGCGGTGTAGGGGATATCGTCGTATTCTGTCCGCTCATCGAACATTCCGAGCCTTATCCTTGTGCGCATAACGTGAACGCAGGCATTTCGTATGTCTTCCTTTGTGATAAGTCCCTCGTCGAGCGCCGTCAGCAGGTTCATATATGTACAGCCGCAGTTCACGTCGCAGCCCGCCTTTATTGCCATAGCGGCGGATTCGGCAGGTGTCGCGGTGACATGGTGGTTCGCGTGGAAATCCTGTATTGCCCAGCAGTCCGAGACGAAGTAGCCGTCAAATCCCCACTCTGCGAGCTTGCTCATAAGGAAACCGTTTGCGCAGGCGGGCTCGCCGTTCACACGATTATACGCTCCCATTACGCCCTCTACTCCGGCTTCACGTACAAGAGCCTCAAATGCGGGGAGGTAGGTCTCTTCCATTTCCTTGCGCGAGATCTGTGCGTCGAAGCTGTGGCGGTCAGCCTCGGGGCCGCTGTGGACTGCGAAATGCTTTGCGCACGCTGCCGCTTTCAGCACCTTTCCGCTGCCCTGTATGCCGCGCACGAAAGCCTTTCCGCATTCCGAGGTCAGGAACGGGTCTTCGCCGTATGTCTCGTGGCCGCGTCCCCAGCGCGGATCGCGGAAAATGTTGATGTTGGGCGCCCAGAGTGTCAGACCTTTGTATATATCGGTGTCGCCCTCTTCGCGGTAGGCATTGAATTTGGCGCGGGTCTCCCCGGCGGTGATCTCCGCAGCTTTCCCAACGAGCCCGGTATCGAACATTGCCGCAAGACCTATTGCCTGCGGGAACATCGTGGCTATGCCGGAACGCGCGAGACCGTGCAGTCCCTCGTTCCACCAGTTGTACGCGGGTATGCCGAGCCGTTCGACTGCCGGAGCATCATACCGCAGCTGGGCTGCCTGCTCCTCGACAGTCAGTTCGTCCGTGAGAGCCTCTGCGCGTTCCTGCGCGGAAAGCGATGTATCAAGATATTTTTTCATCTTGTTTTTTCCTTTCATCTATTATTTTTATTATTCCCGTTTTCACTCTGTCAAGGTCGCTGCACGACAGAAGCGGCATCATATCCTTTATTTCAGCTATGCTCATATCCCACCAGCGGAGTTCCTCCAGAAGGGCGATAAGATCGTCGCCGAAACGTTTACGCACAGGCTTTGCCGGGTTGCCGACGGCTATGGTGTAAGGCGGCACATCGCTGCCGACAACGCTGTCAGCACCGATTATCGCTCCGTCGCCGATATGCACGCCGGGGAGTATCACCGAATTCTGCCCTATCCACACATCGTTCCCGATAACGGTATCGCCCTTCAGCGGCAATTCCGACATAGGCGGAGCTTTCTGCTCCCAGCTCGGAAAGATGTTGAACGGGAAGGTCGTGACCGTGTTCATGCGGTGATTTGCACCGTTCATCACGAACTCGGCTCCTGCCGCTATCTGGCAGAATTTCCCGATTATGAGCCTGTCACCGATGAAGTCGTAGTGATGAGTCACACGGCTCTGGAAATCACTGCCGCTGTAATATGTGAAGTCGCCGACTATGATATTCGGGTTCGTTATTGTCGGCTTTACAAGCGTTACCGCGTCCGAGCCGGGAATGGGAAAGATCGTCATAGGGTCGGGAAGTATTCTGTCGTTCATGTTAAACTCCGCTTTTATATGTTTTTATATACCGATTATACCATATTTTACCGCGGCAGGTCAACAGATTTTTACGGCGCGATATGTATTTTTTTATATTGTTATTGACAATGTAATCGTTTTATGTTAATATAATGTAAACGATTTTATGAACGCAAAAATTTTGTCTGATATTAACGTCTTTATTCATTTCCGGCGGGATAATCGCGAGCATCACAACCGTTATCCGGCGGGCTTATAACAGCGCACAAAACATCTGAGCTTCGTCACGATTCAGATATCGTCGCGAAGCCAAAGCAGGAGGCTTTGAGTTCGTCACCGAAACGCCGCAAGGAGGCGGAGATAAAGAAGGACGAACGAGACTCCACAATTATCCATTATTAATTATTCATTCTAAAACGGGGGTTGGTGTATGGAGAAGTTTGAGAATAGGGCAAGGGAAATAGTTTCGCAGCTTACCGCGGACGAAAAGCTCGGTATGCTGACCACGCACCACAACGCCGTTGAGCGTCTCGGGCTCGGGGAGTTCTGGATCGGCACCGAGGTTGCGCGCGGTTATGTCGGCAGAGAGCCGGAAAAGATATCCACGGTATTCCCGCAGCCGATAGGTCTTGCCGGGACATTTGACCGTGAGCTTATGCACGAGCTTGGAGTTATAGCGGGTACGGAAGCCCGCGCTTACTATAATGAGCAGAAAAAGGGCGGGCTCATGCTGTGGGGTCCCACCGTCGATATGGAGAGAGACCCGCGCTGGGGACGCACCGAGGAGGCTTACGGCGAAGACGTTTTTCTCGCGGGAGAGCTGACCGCGCAATATACAAAGGGAATGGCGGGCGAGACCGAGGACGGATATTATATGACCGTCCCGACACTCAAGCATTTCTGCGCGAACAACAACGAGAATGACCGCGGGAGCAGTGACGCGTTCCTGCCGCCGCGTCTGAAATATGAGTATTACTATGCCGCGTTTGAGAACGCGATACGCTGCGGCGGTGCGAAAAGTGTTATGACCGCCTACAACGCGATAAACGGGCTGCCGGCAATAATGAACCCGGAGCTCGAAACGATATTGAAGGAGCAGTGGGGACTATGGTTCACGGTGAGCGACGGCGGCGATATGTCGCAGAACGTGAACGCGCACAAATACTGCGACAGTATGGCGGAGGCGTTCGCGCTGTCACTTAAAGGCGGCTGCGACGTTATGACCGATATGGAGGAGATCGTGCGTCCGGCAGCGGAAAAGGCGCTGGAACGCGGCCTTGTGACATGGGAGGACATTGACCGTTCGCTGACACGCGTTATCGCGGCAAGACTGCGGCTCGGGCAGCTCTCGGATAACTGCCCGTTCGACAGCATAGACAGATCGGTCATCGACTGCGAAGCGCACCGGGAGACAAACCTGCGTGCGGCGCTCGAACAGGTGGTACTGCTCAAAAACGACGGCATACTGCCGCTTAAACAGGCTCCGAAGAAGATAGCCGTCGTCGGCGCGCTTGCCGACTGTAACCTGCGCGACTGGTACACGGGCTATTTTACCGGAGCGGTGTCGGTCTGTGAGGGCATAAAGCGCGAGTTCCCGGAAGCCGAGGTAGTGCTCGACAAGCTCTGGGATATCGTCGCGGTGAAGGCTCCGAACGGGAAATATCTGTCCGTTCACGAAGACGGCACGGTATGGGCGGACGCGGACGTTATCGGCGAGTCGGAGAAGTTTGAGCTGCAGGAGTGGGGCGAAGATTGGTCAAATCTTTTCTCCGTCAAGTACGGAAAGTACATACGCCTGTCCGACGACGGAACTTTGAAGCTGCACAACGACACGGTTTACGACTGGTTCACGCGCGAGACCTTCAACATAAAGGAGGAGGAGCACGGCTGCATTATCGAGGATTTCCAGTTTCACAAGCGGCTTACGCTCGGCGAAAACGGCAGCCTGACCTTTGTGAAGAAGTATGCCGCGGTAGATGAGAATATTTTTGATATTGAATGTACCAGTCTCGGCTTTCAGAGGGGAAATGCGCTCTGCGGCGAGTGCGATCTTGTCGTTTGCTGCACCGGCAATCACCCCGTTCAGGCGGCGAAGGAATGTTATGACCGCACGACTCTCGCGTTTGATGACGGTGCATGGATAAAGGACTGTGAGAAAACGGTCATGGTGCTGATATCGAGCTATCCGTATGCGGTAAACGACGAGAATGAGGCGATGCCCGCGATACTGTACACAAGTCACGCCGGTGCTCACCTCGGCACCGCAGTTGCCCGCACGATAAGCGGAAGTAACAACCCCTCCGGTCATCTCGCAATGACGTGGTACCGCTCGGAGCTTGATCTGCCGGACATTCACGAGTATGATATCGCAAAAGCCGGCACTACATATATGTACTTTGAGGGTACACCGCTGTACCCGTTCGGACACGGACTTTCCTATTCGGATTTCGAGCTCGGGGAGCTGCGCATACGGAGCACGGACGGCGGATATTCCGCGGCTGTCGCGGTCACGAACACATCCGATACCGACGGCACTGCGGTGGTGCAGATATACTGCTCCGCCGACAAGGAAAGCGGTATGGTGATACCGCTGCCGAAGCGTAAGCTGTGCGGATTTGAGCGTGTTTTCGTGAAAGCGGGAGAAACGGTGAATGCGGATATCGCGATTCCCGGGTATATCCTGCGGGTGTATGACCCGCGTTCCGGGCGAATGATCGTGGAGAGCGGAAGCCGCATATTTTCCGCGGGACTTTCGAGCGCGGATATACGCGTGAGCACGGCGTTCCGCGTTGAGGGTGAGACTGTCGGAGCGCGCCCGGACAGCTTCCCGGCGGTCAGCTTTGAGGACAGCGAGGATATCCGTATCTTCTGTTCGCGCAGGCTCGGGTGCGAGCTGGTGCGCGGCTCCGGCTGGGCGGGAAAGCTCGTTTACGGCGGAGTACGGCTTGACAGCGCGGAAAGCGTGAAGCTGCGCATTTCCACCCTTGCCGGTCACGGAAAGGTGAAGCTCGAAGCGGGAGACAACGTCGTTGAGGCTGAAGTCCCGGTCTGCGACGCGTATGACGATCTTGCCGAGGTCACGGTTCCCGCGGCAGAGCTGCGCGGCTCGGACACGCTGAAAATCTCGCTCGGTGAGGGAATGTCGCTGCTGGACATAACGATCATTGGCTGAGAAAATTTATCCTGTTTTTTTTGGAAAATGCGAAAAAAGTATATACAAATGAATTTTGATGTATTGTGCATGATTTACGAAATTGTTAGTGAGAAATGATGAAAATTTTACAAATCCCTTGAAATTTTCTGAAAATGTGATACAATATAATCGAGCAATTGTATGATTGCTTAAAATGGCATGAATACGGGGTTCCGTGTTCGGACAGGAGGAGCTTATCATGAAGATCTTATACGCCGCAAGCGAAGCACAGCCGTTTGC